>JAUVIT010000236.1 GCA_030592605.1 Bacteroidota bacterium | reverse complement strand
TTATGAGCTTCGGTCCAGGTATCCCGCTTATAAAGATCAACTCCCTGCATCTGCAGGTATATCCGGCTTACCGATTTTCCGTTCTCCCGGATGTACTCCAGTTCCCAGATTAGTGTCGACTCCATTGCCTCCTCCAGCAACTTTCTGAGCGATTCCAGCTTCTCATAAAGTTTAATTTTTTTATCCATGTTCCTGGTTTCCAGATCGATTCCAACCTGAGCTACCTCACGGTCCACATGAAAGCGCAAATTTAATGCCTTAATTCCGGTCTGGTCCAGCATCCAGTTTCCCGGCAATTTCTTTTGGGCGCGTCTGGCGGCTGACATGTGCTTGAACTGGTCCCAGAACTCCTCTCTGAGTTTTTTTGCCTCCTCTTTTGAAAACATAATCAGCTTAATAGCATAACTTAGCTTCAGCAAATATAAGTCATGTAAACCGGTTTCAATTAATAAAACTTGAAGCATGAGCTACGACTACGACTATATCATCATCGGATCTGGCTTCGGAGGATCCGTTTCAGCCTTGCGGTTGACAGAGAAAGGCTACCGGGTTCTGGTAGTTGAAAAGGGAGGACGTTGGGAACCTGAAGATTTCCCGGAAACCAACTGGAACCTGCGTAAATGGTTCTGGCTTCCTGTCTTACGTTTTCGAGGTATTTTCAAAATGACCATTATGCGGCATGTTGGAATACTTAGCGGAGTAGGGGTTGGAGGGGGCTCATTGATGTATGCCAATACCCTGCCGCGTCCCCGGGAGACTTTTTTTAAGTCGGGTAGCTGGTCGGGACTGGCTGACTGGAAAACAGAGATGGAACCCCATTATGCTGAGGCTGAGAGAATGCTTGGAGCTACTGAAAACCCTGGCTTGTATGATTCTGATGAGGCACTTCGGGCAGTGGCTGCAAAGATGGGTAAGTCAGCATTGTACGAACCAACGCGTGTTTCAGTTTTCTTTGGCGAACCGGAACAGGAAGTAGCGGATCCCTACTTCAATGGAGAGGGTCCCAGACGATCAGGGTGTAATTATTGTGGTGCCTGTATGACCGGCTGCCGGTACAATGCCAAAAATACTCTGGATAAGAATTATCTCTACCTGGCAGAGAAGGGTGGAGCAGAAGTACTAGCTGAAAAAAAGGTGGTCCGCATCCGTCCCATTGATGCTGACAAGGGTCCTGGAGGGGAAGCAGGAGAATCCGGTTACCGCATTCAAATGAAAGATTCTTTTGGACTGATTAAGAGAAAACGAGAGTTGACTGCAAATGGAATTATTCTGGCCGGAGGTGTGTTGGGTACAGTCAGGTTGCTACTCAATATGAAACGCCGCTACCTAAGTGATCTTAGTAACCAGCTGGGTTCGCAGATCAGAACCAACAATGAGAGCCTTGTGACTGTACATTCGCGGAAAAAGGAGAAAGATTTCTCCAAGGGCGTGGCTATTGGTTCTATCTTTCCTCCTGATGAAGATTCTCACCTGGAACCAGTACGCTACGGAAGTGGATCCGGTTTCTGGAAATTGCTGGGAGTACCCATGACGCATGGTAAAACTGTGATAGGAAGAATCCTAAAGCTGATTTGGAGTTTTATAAGGAGGCCGTTCACCTGGTTAAGATTCTACTTCAGCAAGGATTTTGCCAAGGAGTCAGTGATATTACTATTTATGCAGCACCTGGACAGTACCCTCAGCTTAAAACGTGGTTTGCTTAATCTTCGAAGCGCACTCTCCACCGGGCCTTCCCCTTCAGCCTATATACCGCTGGCCAAGAAGATGGTTGATGCTACTTGTGAAGAGGTGGACGGAGCTCCTTTCGTAAGTGTCTCGGAAGCGATCCTTGGAACTCCGCTTACGGCCCATATTCTTGGAGGTTGTGTAATCGGGAAGGATGCCAGCAGCGGGGTGATTGATTCTGATCATCGGGTATTTGGTTATCTTAACCTTTATGTGTGCGACGGCAGTGCTATCTCTGCCAATCCGGGGGTAAACCCTGCCCTGACCATTACTGCAATGAGCGAGCTGGCCATGTCAAAGATCCCATATAAAAAATAGTTTTGTATATTGCTCCGTCATCAAATTTTGGTAAGATATGTTGAATGAGCGAAAACACCAGGCCTGGAACTTTTGGTCGGCATTTGTTTTTTTTGGAGCTGTTTTGCTGGTGGGACATTTCCTGAATAGGGAGGGGATTGATATCCGGGATCTCACCATGAAAGAGGCTGTGCTGGTGATTCTTGCTACCTATCGGATGACACGGATCCTGGTGTTTGAAAAGATATTGAAGTATTTTAGGGATGCCTTGAAAAGAAGAGAGGACTTCTATGTAATTGGCACTATACATTCCATGGTTACCTGTCCCTGGTGTGCAGGGGTCTGGGTCACACTGATCATCATTGTATTCTATTTTCTGATTCCATACGGGGCACTCCTGGTTTATGTACTGGCCCTGGCGGGCCTGGCTTCCATGGTGATTCTAATAAGCAACCTGCTCCATATGTATACAGAACGCAGGCAGCGTATGCACCAGAAGGATAAGTATCCCGATCACCTGTAGCTTTTAGAGAAAAAAGAGGGCCACTCCACCAATGGAGACAATGGCTCCGATAATCTCAATGATTTTGATGCGCTCCTTGTTCAGGAGAATGGCTGGTGGAATGATCATTACCGGGGTAAGAGCCATCAGGGTAGCTGCAACCCCGGTATCGGTATGTTGAACCGCCAGTAGTGAGAAGCTAACCCCCAGGAAAGGACCGGTAAAAGAGCCAAGGGTCATAAATTTCATGGCCCTCAGATCTTTAAGTGCTCCCAGCAGGTGTCCCCAGCGTTTAAAAAGGGTGATTACCAGGGTGAATCCCACTACTCCGGCCATAATCCGGATCTGCGTGGCCTCAAATGCGTTCATATCCTGCATCCCCTTCTTACTCAGTACCAGTCCGGCAGCCTGACCAACGGCACCACCCAGAGCTAACAGGCTTCCCAGCACCAGCGGTCCTGCCTTGAGCGTTTTTCCTAAACCTCCCTTTTTAATATCCAGTTTAGTAGAGAGGACCAGTACAATCCCCACAAGGGTAATTCCCATGCCCAGGAACTCCATCCCTGACAGGACTTCGCCCAGTGTAATCCAGCCGATCAGCGCCGCGATGGGAGGGACCAGTGCCATAATTAACATAGAGATGCGTGCACCGATCAGAATAAATGCCCGAAACAGGAACAGGTCGCCCAGCACGAAACCGACCACTCCGGAAAGGGCTAGCCAAAACCACTGGTATTCGCTTGCCGAAGGCAGGAATCCATCATTGAAAATGGCATTGTAGATGGCCAGGAAAATCAGGCCGATCACCAGCCGGATCAAATTCAGCGAGAGCGCACCCACGCGCTTCCCGGCCGATTCAAAGGCCATGGCCGTTACGGTCCAGCAGACAGCCGTGAGCAGGGCTGCTATTTCACCCAGGTATTGTTGCACCAGTGTTCCAGATTAGAAATGCGGCAAAGATAGCTATTCGTACCTTAATGCCTCAACCGGGTTCCTGCGGGCTGTATTCCAGGTCTGTCCCAGAGTAATCAAGGCCTGGAACAACAGTATAACAAGTATGGAGACTGTAAACAACCACCAGTAGATGGTGATGCGGATAGAGTAATCGGCGAGCCAGTTATTCAGGTAGAGCCATGCCAGGGGTACAGCAATGACTGCTGCAGCTATACTCCATTTCAAGGTGGAGGAATAGACAAGGAGCAGTATCTCACGGGAAGATCCTCCCATCACCTTACGGATGCCGATCTCTTTGGTACGGCTCAGAATGTGGTGTGAGACCAGTGCCCAGATTCCCAGGAGTACAATTATCATGGACAATAGGGAGCCGGCCCCCATGATGTTCCGAAGCCATTCTTCGCCTTTATAATATCCGTAATAGATGTCGCTGGCAAAGCGATGCATGATGATATAATCTTCGTCGAACGATTTGATGCTATTATCCACAGAATGGATGATCTCTCCAGGATCGGAATCGGAGCTGAAACGGATCGACAGTACCCTGATCCAATCCTGATAGGCTGTAATGACCATAGGTTCTACCTGCCGTGCAGCCGATTCGTAGAGAAAATCTTTGACCACACCTACCACCTCCAGGGGATCCTCATGCATGATAACAGATTGACCAACAATACCTTCAGGTGATCTCCCAAGCATTCTTACTGCCGCTTCATTCAGGATAACGCCCTTTTTATCGGCAAGTCGATCGGGATCGAGAAACCTTCCTTGTTTCAGGGTAAACTGGTAGAGCTTGCACAATCCTGGTTGAACGCGGTATTCAGAAATTCCCTTGCTTTTGTCGGGCAACTCGCCATACATTCTGATGCTTTGACCGCTGTAA
>JAUVIT010000273.1 GCA_030592605.1 Bacteroidota bacterium | reverse complement strand
GGGTGATGAAGTTCCTGGGCATTAAAACCCTTATCGTCTCCAATGCAGCCGGGGGAATGAATCCCGACTTTGAGATTGGGGACATCATGGTGATCAATGATCATATCTGCCTGATGCCCAATCCACTCTTAGGAAAACACGACCCTGAGTTTGGCGCCAGGTTTCCCGATATGAGTCAGACCTACGATCCTGGATTGCTTCAAAAAGTGAGGGCCCTTTCCCAGGAGCTTCAGATTCCGATCCATGAAGGATGTTATGTGGGTGTGACCGGACCCACCCTGGAAACCCCCAAGGAATACCAGTACATGCGGATCATCGGGGGCGATGCAGTGGGGATGTCCACTGTTCCGGAAGCCATCGCTGCACACCAGATGGGAATCAGAATCTTTGCTGTTTCGGTGATTACCGATCTGGGAGTCCCCGGGAAGATTCAGAAACTAACTCATAATGATGTGATCGAAGCAGCTGAAAAAACTGCTCCCAAACTCACAGAACTGATCATCAACCTGATCACTGGCTGATGAAACCGACCAGGGACGGATTTGAAAAGGGGAAGGTGCTGAGCATATCAGCGGTCCACTTCGTGCATGATTGCTACACGGCCTTTCTTGCCCCTGCCCTGCCCCTTCTCATCGAAAAGCTGGGGATGTCCTACGGAATGACCGGACTGCTGGCAGTGATCCAGCGAATCCCTTCCCTCTTCAATCCAGTGATAGGCATTATTGCCGAGCGGCCGGTAATGCGCTATATGGTTATCTTCTCTCCTGCCCTTACGGCTGTATTTATGAGTCTCATAGGTGTGGCCCCCGGATATACCTTCCTGGCCATCCTGCTCTTCTTTTCGGGAATCAGCTCCACACTCTGGCACATTCCAACTCCCGTACTGGTAAGGCAGCTTTCAGGAAGTCGGGTTGGCAAAGGAATGAGCTACTACATGGGAGGAGGAGAACTGGCACGCACGGCCGGACCCATGGTTATCCTGGGGGTAATCAGCTGGTGGGGACTGGAAGGAATGTGGAGAATGATGCCACTGGGCCTTGTGGCCTCCCTGGTCCTCTGGTTCCAGTTCAGGAAAGCACATTTTACCCCCCCCTCTTCATCCAGGAAGCACCAGGAGGGATCGTACTGGAAGATCTTCTTGCGCTTTTCAGCTGCATTTCTACTCACTGGAGGATTCACTCTCTTCCAGGCAGGTATGAAGGCATCGGTGACCTACTTTTTGCCCACCTTCCTCACCTCCACGGGCAACTCGCTTCATTATTCGGAACTGGCCCTGACAGTTCTCCAGTTTGCGGGAGCCATGGGTGCCCTCTTTGCAGGAACCATCAGCGATAAAATAGGCAGGTTCAGGACCCTGCTGATCATTAGCATTGGCACCCCCCTGCTTACGCTTCTTTTCCTGAACCTGGAAGGATTCTGGATCTTTCCTGTGCTGCTGCCACTGGGTTTCTTCATCTTTGCCCCCACTTCGGTAATGCTGGCCACAGTGCAGGAACTGAATACGGAGAAGAAGGCATTTGTAAACTCCATATACATGACCATGAACTTTTTCGTAAGCGTTATGGTCTATCCCCTGGTGGGAGCTGCCATAGACAGGGTCGGATTTTTACCCACCTTTCGCTTTATTGCTTTTCTGGGATTTGGGGCCATCCTGGTTGTACTGCTTACCCGAAAAGGACTGCGAAAGATCACCGGTACACCAGTCCAACCGCCTTCCTCCTGATCCATTGCTCTCCAGTAGCGGGATGATATCCCCGGGCATGGATCACATAGAATCCCATGGGCTGCATTGCTCCGCTGTCCCCCTCCCCATCCCAGGTATACGTCACCGACGGACCGACCAGGTGCATGTTGGCCAGAACCCTGATCCTGTTTCCCTGCAGATCAGTAATCATCAATCCAATCACCCAGTCGTTCCCATTCGTGTTAATGAAGATTTCCAAAAGATCATTGTAGCCATCATTATCAGGGCTAAAAACTTCCGTCGACACATCCAGCAGCCGGTCCAAATTGCTCTCGTCAAGGAATTGAGAATTCTCCCTGCCTGGAGTGGCATACCCGGCTATAGAAGCCGCCGAATGCCAGTTATCCGGATCAAGTCCACTGCGCTTCGCCGATATCCGCTCCAGGCTGATCCCCCTGGGATCGTCCAGCAGCTCCATATGCATCTCATCACTGTACTTCGCAAGGTCAACCACCTTCCCTGCCCGGTCGGTCAGGTAAATGCTCCCGCTGCTGTTGTTTAGCCCGGGCAGTCCCTCCACCTCCACCCACAGTCCCGATATCCCAAGACCAAAGGCATCCCTTAAGTGTGGGACACTCTCAGTAAGCACCAGGTACTGTCCGGGCAAACATAGCCTGGAGTGGGATGAGAGGGGAAAGGGTTGATCTGCAGAATCCCCTTCCTCTACCAGGTGAATGGCAAGATCCTGCAGATCCAGAATCTTATCCCCCGGTATAAAGAGCTCCACATACTCCGGCATGCCCTCCTCCGGGTCGTACATAATTTCATTGATAAGGACCGAGGCAAGTAGGGGCTGTGAAACTGCTCCGGCCTTTAGCACATAATCGTTCGAAATGTTGCCCATACAGTCTCCAATTCCGGATACCGAGAGTTGATATTTCGGCCATTCCAAAAAGTCCTCCGAAAAATGCAAGTGCAGGATCTCCCGAAGGGGGTCCACAAGCAGCACCGAATCCGGCTCCGCATCTCCCGGATGGAGACATATATCTGCCTTCTGATCACCGGGAAGATCTATGGGTTCAGAGTAATGTAAAAAAAGCACTCCGGCATCACCCACACCAGCGTTACCCATAGCTGCATCACCTACACCAGCATAGAGCAAGACAGGCGGATCCTCATCCGTCAATATTGCATAATTGCTATTCATTCGGCCAGGCGTTCCTCCCCCCGGATCCTTTGAATATTCCCAATTGGCTGATATTCTGCAAGGCTGATCTGCATCGGGCGATTCCAGCGACCACCCTCCCTCCTTTTTCCAGTGGGGACCATCCCAGGGTATCCGGTAGGATGCTGAATGAACCAGGATCCCTTCTTTAGTATAGAAAGATAATATGGCCCCATCATTGGGAAGGGTGATCTCCTTAATCAGGACGAATTCTCCAGGCATAAGCTCCATCACCGTCATCTCCCCGTCACCATTCTCACCATCTCCATTCTCACCATCTCCATTCTCCCCGCTTACTCGCTCTACATTGGAGGCATCCAGTAGATAGCTCCGCTCATTTACCTGCAGCC
Organism: Bacteroidota bacterium; assembly: GCA_030592605.1. Lineage (GTDB taxonomy): Bacteria > Bacteroidota > Bacteroidia > Bacteroidales. Next base: position 589 of record JAUVIT010000273.1, on the reverse strand, counting down.
TCCACCCTTCCAGCTTCACCAGATAATCCGAGCGATTTACTAACTCCAGGTACTCCTCCTGGTAATCAATCCCCGGATCCGGGTCGGCCATTACTTCATTAAAAACCAGATCGCCCCAAAGAGCCTCATAACGCAGCACATTTACCAGCGTGTCACGTAAGAGGTTTCCATCCAAATCCACCACCCCCTCCACCCGCAGCTGGTGAGACACTCGGTTTGGGATCACTTCAGGGAAAGTCAGAACAAATCCCTGCTTAATCCCCCGGGAACTGTCAGGAGTCATGCCTTCAGGAAAGCTCTCCGAATAAAGGATAAAGGAGCTTGCGTCTGAGAGTTCCACCCTTTCAGAAAAGTCAAGCTGCACGCTGTTCTCATCCACAAATTCCACTTTACTAAGCTTAGGGGCGATGGTATCCGGTACAAAATGTCCCTCCATTACCAGCTGGTCAAGGCACAGAGCCCGGTCCCTGGACGAAGAGTACTTGTATCGAATAACTAACTGCCTGTCCCAGCTTAGTTCATCGACCCGACAGAAACCCAGCCATACAGCAGGCTGTTCTGTGGGATCGGGAGACCAATAGAGATCTAT
>JAUVIT010000085.1 GCA_030592605.1 Bacteroidota bacterium | reverse complement strand
TTCTGGGAATTATAGAGGGTAAGCCCGAAAAGTCCCAGGGATGCAATGAAAATGGCCAGGATGGAGAAGACCATGGTCACTGCCCCGGTCTTTTTTTCCTCGGCATAATAGGAATCCAGTTTTTCATCCAGAAAGAAGTATTGGAAGGGCTGGTCACTGGTGAACTCCTGCCACTTGTCTTCCATATGTGCCAGACCGGCTTCAATGTTCTCTTTTCCTCCCGCCAGTCGAACGGTAAGATATCCGGCCCAGTCCCAGTCCTTGTCCTTTAAAATCGCAATCTGGGCACCCACCTCGTGTTTCAGGGTCAGGAAGTGGTAGTCCTCCATCACCCCAACAATCCTTAACTCTTTAGCATTTTTGGGATTATCCATTCCCAACATGATCGACTGATTTAGTGGATCCTCCAGCTTATATTTCCTCACTGCTGCCTCGTTCACCAGGCAGGCCGACGAATCGCTGGAAAACTCTTCAGAAAAATAACGACTGTCGGGTGTGGCCAATCCAAATTTGTAGGTCTCCATAAAATCCTCATCGGTCCAGAAGGTATGGAAAAGTACTGCCTCCTCCGGTGGTCTGCCCTTTATTGCATAGCCATTGTTATTATTCGGGGCTCCCAAATATGCAGTTGAGTTGGTGGCCGAAAGGATTGCTGAATGGGTCAGCAATTCTTTCTTAAAGGTCTGTATTTCGTTCCCGGCACCCAGAGGATGTAGCCGTTCCAGCACTACCAGCTGCTCCTTATCAAAGCCCAGATCCTTGTTGGTCATGTACCTGAATTGCCAGTATATGACAAGGGTACCGGCGATAATAATAATGGAGATGGAAAACTGGATGATCACCAGCGCATTCCTAAGCACGGTGGTGCCATTTTTTGCACTTGCATTTCCCTTCAGGGCAAAGATCGGTTTAAAGGAGGCCAGCACAAAGGCGGGGTAGCTGCCACTGAGCAATCCCACCAGCACGGCCAGTAATATAAAGGAGGGAATCATGTACCACCGGAAGATATCGCCATACTCCAGATTTAGTCCCACCAGATTATTAAAGGGAGTCAGCAACATACTTACCAGGACAATGGCTATCACCAGCGAGACCAGGCTCAGAAATACGCTTTCAAAAAGGAATTGCTGAACCAGCTGTTTGCGGTCCGAACCCACCACTTTTCTCAGGCTTACTTCCTTTGCACGACTCAAAGAACGAGCTGTACTCAGGTTCATAAAGTTGATGGAGGCAATGACCAGCACAAAACAAGCAATGACCCCGAAAATAATCAGATAGGTACGGTTGCCATTGGGACGGAAGCCAATATCGCTTGGCACCTCAATGTCAGCATTCAAATGAATATCCAGCAGGGGCTGGGGATGGTAGCCATACTTTGCCCCCGAAGCCAGGAACTCCTCGGGTGAGATACCCATGAATTGCTCCAGTTCGCTTCCTATGTTAGCTATGGTTGTTGCCTGCATCTTCTCATCCAGCAGATCCGGATCGGCTCCCGGGCTCACCATCAGGTAGGCCTGCATATGGTTATTGAACCAGGTGGTTCGCTTACTCGACTCATAGGTGGAATAGGAGCAGATAAAGTCGTAATCGAAGTGGGAGGTTCGGGGAGCCTCCTCCACCACGCCGGTCACCCGGTAAAGGGTGGAATCGTTATTCATGGCAATGGACTTCCCAATGGGGTCCCCATCTGGAAAGTATTGCTTCGCTTTTGATTCGCTAAGCACAATGGTATTGGGTTCGTCCAGACAGGTATGCGGATCTCCCTGCAAGAGCTTAATGGTAAAGAACTCAAAAAACGTAGAGTCAGCATAAAGCAATTGATTCTCCAGGTACTTATTGGCCGGATCAACCCACATGAGTCGGTTGTTGGCCCAGTCGAAGCGACAGAAATTTTCAACTTCCGGGATCTCTTCATGGAATGCCGGTGCGCATATGGGACTGACCCATGCGCCGGTAAATTCCTCCCCTGCCATCTTACCTTCCAGGTAGAGTCTGTAAATATCTGACGAGCGCTCATTAAAGCGGTCATAGCTGGTTTCACTGATAATATATAATATGATAAAAATAGCACTGGCCAATCCAATTGCCAATCCAGCAATATTAATGGCATTAAATGCCTTGTTCTTGTTGATGCTTCGGATAGTAACCCGAATAAAATTTCTCCACATAATCTTCTGGTTTTTCTTAAGTTATTATTATTCGTTGTGCAGACATATGGCTGGATTGGTACGTGCTGCTTTTAATGATGTAATTGTGACTGTGACCATGGCAATGATGATGGCTAAGAGTGCAGATATCACAAATAACAAAGGCTGAAATCCCACATTGTAGGGGAAGTCTCTGAGCCAGTCCTGCATCATAAAATAGGCCACAGGCATGGCAATCAGGATGGATATCCCCACGGCATATATGACACTCTTAGTAACTATGGCAATAATATTATTCTCTGTGGCACCCATAACCTTACGGATACCGATTTCCCGGATTCTTTTCTGAGAGTTATAGAGTGTTAGTCCAAATAGCCCAAGGGATGCGATAAAGATCGTGAGGATGGAAAAGATCATGGTTACTGCGCCTGTTCTTTTCTCCTCTGCATAGTTTGCATTCAGACTTTCATCCAGGAAGAAATATTGCAGGGGTTGATCATTGGTAAATTCTTTCCATTTTTCATCGATGTGTTTTAATCCGGCATCTATATTATCCTGACCCCCTGCCAACCTGACCGTAATATATCCCCCTGATTCATAATTCTTATGGGTAATAACCTGGGCTGCTATTTCTTGTTTCAGGTTTAAGAAGTGGTGGTCTTTAACAACTCCGATAATCCTTAACTCCTTGTTAAAACCATCGAAACTGGGCTCAAACAATATCTGGTTTAACGGATCTTCCAGCTTATACTTTCTAACGGCCGCTTCATTGACCAGGCAAGCCGATGAATCTGATGCAAATTCTTCAGAGAAGAATCGACTCTCGGGAGTGGCAAGTTCAAATCGATAGGTCTCCATAAAATCCTTATCAGTAGTGTAGACAAAGAATGGGAAGATTTCTTCAACGGGTCTTCCTTTGATGCCATAGGAACTATTGTTGTTGTAAGCTCCAAGATAGGCTGTTGAATTGGTGGCGGTAAGAATAGAACTGTGATTTGTAAGTTCGTCTTTGAAAACCTGGACCTGGTTCTTAAGTGGGAATAAGCGTTCAATAACGACGAGCTGCTCTTTATCAAAACCCAGTTCTTTGCTGGTCATATATCTGAATTGCCAGTAGATAACCAATGTTCCGGCGATAATTATCATGGAGATGGAAAATTGGATAATGACCAGGGCATTTCTGAGTACGGTGGTGCCATTTTTAACAGATGCGTTCCCTTTCAGGGCAAATATGGGTTTAAAGGAAGCTAGAACAAATGAAGGATAACTTCCGCTGAGTAGTCCCACCAGGATCGCCAGTAAGATGAAGGAAGGGATCATATACCAGCTGAAAATATCCCCAAATACCAGGTTCAGTCCCACCAGATTGTTGAAAGGATTGAGCAGGACGATGACCAATACAAGAGCAATCACCAAGGACATCAGGCTCAGAAAAACACTCTCAAAAAGGAATTGCCTGATTAGCTGTTTGCGGTCCGAACCCACCACTTTTCGCAGACTTACCTCTTTAGCACGACTCAATGACCTGGCCGTACTGAGATTCATAAAATTGATTGCCGCAATAAGCAACACAAAAAAGGCGATGACACCGAAAATAACCAGATAGGTACGATTTCCAATGGGACGGAATCCGATGTCAGAGGGCAAGTCGATCTCCTTATCCAGGTGAATATCCAAAAGTGGCTGGGCGAAAATACCATATCTTGCTCCCGATTCAAAAAATTCTTCAGGAGAAATTCCCATAAATTGTTTCAGCTGGGCACGAATATTCTCAATCAAGGATGCATTTATTTTCATATCCAGTTGTTCCTTGTTTGTACCCGGCCTTACCAGAATGTATGTTTCCATCCAGTTGCTGAACCAGAAAGTAGACTTGCTCCTTGGATCTGTGGAATAGGAACAGATGAAATCATAATAGAAATGAGAGGTCCTGGGAGCATCCTCCACAACTCCTGTCACCCTGAAAAGGGTGGAATCATTATTCATGGCAATGGATTTCCCGATGGGATCGCCTTCAGGAAAATATTGGATCACTTTTGATTCTGATATAACAATGGTGTTGGGTTCATCCAGGCAGGTAGAAGGATTCCCCTCCAAGAGATCAATAGTAAATATCTCAAAAAAGGAGGAATCGGCATACATGATGCTTCCCTCCAGATATTTATTGGCCGGGTTAACCCACATAAGACGGTTATTTGCGAAATCAAACCTGCAATAATTCTCGATTTCGGGGATCTCTGCATGCATGGTAGGACCCAGGATGGGGGCGTTCCAGGCACCTTTCATTTCCTCTTCACCCATTTTACCATCTATATAGAGCCTATAAATATCGGCCGATCGCTCATGGAAGCGGTCATAGCTGTTCTCACTGATGATATAGAGAATGATAAATATGGCACTGGCCAGTCCGATGGCCAGTCCCGCTATATTGATCACATTAAACGCTTTGTTTTTGCTGATGCTTCGGATGGTAACTTTGATGAAATTTTTCCACATGGTTTTTAGGTTTGCGTATGTTATCCAGTAATTGTGCCATTCATCGTATACGCTTTGTACTGTGCATTTTACTGGTTGTCGACAATTATTGAATAGAACGTTATCGTACAGGGACGTACATATTCGCACACTGGATTTTTCAACCCTTTGCCCTATCTTGTGTTATCAGTATGACGAACACCCATAAAAAATGTTACCATGAAGAATCAAACAGTTTCCCGCCGTGAATTTGTAAAACTGTCTGCAGCCGCTGCAGCCGGACTCACCATATTACCTGGTTTCCGTTTTGGACTGGATCAGCTGCCCGCTCCCATGAAGCGCAGCTTTGGCAAGATCCCCTTCGAAGTGACCACACTTGGAATGGGCGGACAGGCCTCCCTGCAATGGACCCCGGCAGATGTGGATCCGGTTCCCATTATTCTGAAAGCATTCAAAATTGGGGTCAACTATTTTGACACTTCCAACCTCTATGCTAAAAGTCAGCTTCATTTTGGGAAGGCCTTCCGGAAACTGAACCTGATTCCGGGAGAAGAAGGCTACGATAAAAAGCTACGTGAATCCATTTTCCTCACCACCAAGACCCATCAAAGATGGGGAAAACCAGGCTTCCCGGAATTGGAAAACGTAAATAACTGGTCCAATGGAGATCCTGCAGGAGGAGCTGTAAAGGACCTGAAGAGATCCCTCTCACAGATGTTTGGCGACGGAGAAGGAAACTACCCGGAAGGCTCCTATGTGGACATGGTGCTTACCCATAACCTGAATTTTGTGGAGGAGGTAGATGTGATGTACAAGGGTTTGGAAACCCCGCTGAACAAGGATGAGAATTTTGGTGTTTTGGTTACACTCAGGGATTTTCGCGACGGGACCAATCATACCGGACTGAATCCTGAAAATGAGAATCTGATCAAGCATATTGGACTTTCCGGGCACATTAACTCCCCGGCCATGATGGATATGATCCGGAGGGACAATTACAAAATTCTGGATGCCATGCTGGTAGCTATTAATGCAAACGACAAGCGCTACCTGAACCACCAGCACAATGTGATCCCGGTGGCACAAGCTAAAAACATGGGAATTATTGCCATGAAGGTATTTGCTGATGGAGCCATGTACGGTAAGTATAATGATTGGACCAGGGATTCGGATGGTGTAGTGCGAAGTGTGGGAACCAGGGAGCTGCCAAGCAAACCATTGATCGAATATGCGCTGACAACCCCAGGGATCCATACAGCCATCATTGGGATCGGTCAGATCTCCGATGATCCCCTGAAGTGCCAGCTGGTACAAAACTTCTATGCTTCGCAGATTACACCGGATGGACTGAGTCAGGAGAAGAGAGAAAAAATCGAGCTTAGTGGAAAGATTGCCAAGGATGGGATGACCAATTACTTCCAGCTTCCAGCCAGGGGACTTACCCCGCCGCAGGATATAAAGATCAAGGCGGGAACGGAAATGGAGATCAGCTGGAACAGCGCCCTGGCCGCAGATGATCCACTCTCACATTACGAAGTGTTCCATGGTGAAGAGCTGGTGGCTACTGTGTTGCATACACCCCAGACTACTACAGCTCCATTCAGGTTTAAAGGCACAAAGAAAGAGGGAAGCTATAAAGTAGTCACAATAGATAAGGCAGGTAAGCGGGCCGAAAGTGAAGTAATGAAGGCTTAAGGATCAGTTCTTCCCGAATCCTTTGCGCTCCATTTTGCCCCATTTATTGCGATTAAATAACTTATCGATATTCCCCTTGATGGTCATCAACATCACCAAGGGGTGATAAAAGAGGGGCTCCATGAAGGCGATTCCCACCAGGCGCATTACATCCCGCCTTTTCTCATATTTATGAAAGGTAATCTCTTCGAACAACACAGCCCAGATGGAGAGTGAAACCGCGAAAAAATAAACAAAGCCAAAGAGCAGCAGGAAAAATGGCCAGTTCAGGCTGTTTGTGATCACCAGGAATACAAACCAGCAAATTCCCAGGAACTCCACGATGGGTGCCAGGTACTCAAAAGCAAGCCAGTAGGGGTAGCCAAGTAGGCCCAGCTTCCCGTATTTTCTGTTAAAGAAGAGCTTCCGGTGTTTAATCAGAGTCTCCATGGTTCCCCGGGTCCACCTGCTTCGCTGCCGGGCCAGCACCTTAACGGAAGAGGGCACCTCGGTCCAGCAAAGTGGATCTGGAATATAGACCACATTATAGTCGAAACCATTCTCTGCCATATACCTCCTGATGCGAACGACCAGCTCCATATCCTCCCCAACCGTGCTGGTACTGTATCCGCCCGACTTGATCACGATCTCCCGGTCGAACATCCCAAGTGCACCTGAAATAAGCAGCAGTCCGTC
>JAUVIT010000099.1 GCA_030592605.1 Bacteroidota bacterium | reverse complement strand
GAAATCTTGGCTGCTGTAGCCCTGAACTCTTCTTCTGAAAACTTCAGTTTCGGTTTGCTGAACTCAATATCATGCAAACTATTAATGGGAACCAGGTGAATATGGGCATGAGGAACCTCAAGACCAAGAACAGCCACTCCAACCCTTTTACAATCCATGGTTTGGTCAATAGCCTTAGCCACCTTTTTTGAAAATACCATCATACCGGCCAGTAAGTCATCGTCTACATCGAACAGGTAATCGGTTTCCACTTTAGGGATCACCAGTGTATGCCCCTCGGCCAGTGGATTAATATCCAGGAAAGCATAGTAGCGATCATCCTCATGGATTCGGTAGGATGGGATTTCGCCCGCAATAATCTTTGAAAAAATAGTAGCCATAAACGGAGAATTATAGCGAGATCTTTATGATCTCGAACGACATCACACCGGAAGGAACTTTGATCTCAACCACATCACCCACCTCTTTTCCCAATAGGCCCTTGGCAATGGGAGTGGCCACGGAAATCTTTCCACTCTTAATATCAGCTTCACTTTCTGAGACCAGCGTATACTCAACTTGCTGGCTATTCTTTATGTTTTTTATCTTAACCTTATTCAGGATCTGTACATGAGAAGTATCAATTTTAGATTCATCAATGATCCTTGCTTTAGCAACCATATCCTCCATCCTCGCGATTCTCATCTCCAGTAATCCCTGAGCTTCTTTGGCCGCATCGTACTCAGCATTCTCAGACAGGTCTCCTTTGTCCCTGGCCTCTGCAATCTGTTGCGAAATGGCTGGCCTTTCCACAGTGGTCAACTCTTCCAATTCCTTCTTCAGCTTGGCTAGTCCCTCCTCTGTCATATATGAAGCTTGTGCCATAACAAATCCCTCCTGTTAATATTAAAAAGAAAAAGAATTCCGCATACCCCGGAACTCTTCAGAAACAAAATTACAAAAAAATCCTAATAATCAAGACGATTGATGATGGTGGAGTAAACAACTGCCGTCCCCGCATCAAATTCTCTGACAATCTCAAAATAATCGGTCCCCTGCATCTCATCAAGATCAAGCACCCCCAGGGCCTCAGAAAGCTCTCCATCCTCCATCACAAACTCTCCATCCTTAGATCGATTCATGATGCTGTCATACTCATCCATGATGCTGGGCCTGTTCCTGAGGTCATCAAATGATTCCTCTGCTTTATGTACAGGAACAAGCTCCTCAACAGGTACATCCTCTTCGAAGTTCTGCAGTTCAGTGATTTCAACCGGCTCCTGCCCCATCTGCAATACACGCTCAAGGTTCTCCATAAAACCTGGCCGGGCTCCGCTCTCCGGCGCACTGGAACCTCCATTTGCCGGTTTTTTCTTCTTTCCCAGCACACCTACAATCACCGCAACAAGAGTAATGACTATATAGAGTATGTTGCCAATTTCAAAATCCATCTTTCAATCGCTATCGTACAATAATACTTGTGATTAACAGTTAAAAGTACAAAAAATAGTCAATTTTCGTACTTTTGCAGCTAAATGTCCATCCGCATTCACATAATAACATTTTTTGCGATTCTGTTCCTGTCGGCAGTTATCACTCCCTCCTGTGAATCAAACCGTGGACAAATCATTCCTTATGTGCAGGTATATGTTGACCTGGACCTGTATGCTGAGCTTGGCTCTATGGGAATTGGTACAACAAGAATCCTCCCCAATGAAGGATATAGAGGTATTGTATTATACAGGGAAGCTGACCTGGGCTTCTATGCCTATGACATGACCTGCACTGAATATCCTGAACATGACAGGGCAGTCGTTAGGGACACTATCTTCGATGGTGTTTTTAAATGTCCCAAATGTGATTCAAGGTATGTGATAGTAAATGGCGCCTATCCGGATTCAGGTCCAGCCGAATTTCCGCTTGTGGAGTATCGCACCAGTATTCAGGGGAATCTCCTCCTCATAACCAACTAGGCTCGATGTTATGTGTTACTCGCTGAAGAGGGTGTCTCAAAAGGGGCACTCTCAATTATTTACAAAGGGATGCTTTATCGTAACGTGCTTATTCACTGTGTGAAAAATGCCAGGTTACTTCCAAAGCATCCCTTTGTTGTTGTCGAAAAAGGACTTTTGAGACATCTTCTGTAGGCTTCGGAATCAAACATCATTTCGCAGGGGGAAGGCGAAGAAATTCAGCGAGGGGGACAAGCCTTGTGTAATCAACAGGCGTTCTCTCTTCCCAGAAAAGGCAGGGGCTTGAGGCCCCGATGCCTATATTTATTTACGAAGAAAAGAAATTCAGCGAGGGGGACAAGCCCCTGCCTTTTCCCTAATACCTGTAATGTTCGGCTTTGTAGGGTCCTCCAACATTCACTCCCAGGTATTCGGCCTGATCCGGCGTAAGTGTGGTCAGATTCACCCCTAATTGCTCCAGGTGCAGCCTGGCTACCTCCTCATCAAGTTGCTTGGGCAGCATATAAACGCCAATTTCATATTCATTCTTCCAAAGCTCTAGCTGGGCCAGGGTCTGGTTTGAGAATGAGTTACTCATTACAAATGACGGGTGACCGGTGGCACAACCCAGGTTCACAAGCCGACCTTCGGCCAGCAAGAAAATGGCATGTCCATCCTCATAGAGGTACTTGTCCACCTGCGGTTTGATATTCATTTTCCGGATCCCTTTCCAGCCTTCCAGCTGGGCTACCTGAATTTCATTATCAAAATGGCCAATATTACACACAATGGCCTGGTCCTTCATGGCAGCCATATGCTCAGCTGTGATCACATCCTTGTTCCCTGTGGTGGTAACAAATATATTTCCCAGCTTAATGGCCTCTTCCAAGGTATTTACTTCAAATCCTTCCATAGCGGCCTGGAGCGCACAAATGGGATCGATTTCTGTAACGATGACCCTGGCACCATAGGATTTCATAGAGTGCGCACATCCTTTACCCACATCACCGTAACCGGCAACCACAACAACCTTCCCGGCAATCATCACATCGGTTGCGCGCTTGATGCCGTCGGCAAGTGATTCGCGGCATCCGTAGAGGTTATCAAATTTCGATTTGGTGACAGAATCGTTGACATTGATTGCAGGGAAAAGTAATTTACCCTGCTCCATCATCTGGTACAGCCGGTGTACACCGGTGGTGGTCTCTTCAGATACCCCTTTGATGCCGGGAGCCATCCTGTGCCATCTTCCATGATCCTCAGCCAGAATTCCTTTCAGCGTGTCATAAACCACTGCCTCTTCATGGCTTGAAGCTTTAGCATTAAGCACGGTGGCATCATCTTCAGCTTCATAACCTTTATGAATCAGCATTGTCGCATCACCTCCATCATCCACGATAATGTTAGGGCCCTTACCTTCAGGAAAGTTTAAGGCCTGAGCTGTGCACCACCAGTACTCTTCGAGGGTCTCACCCTTCCATGCAAACACAGGAACTCCGGTTGCAGCAATTGCAGCTGCAGCATGGTCCTGGGTACTGAAAATATTACAGCTGGCCCAGCGCACATCTGCTCCCAGTTCAACCAGGGTTTCAATCAGAACAGCTGTCTGAATGGTCATATGGAGTGAACCCATGATCCTGGAACCCTTCAGCGGTTTAGCATCTGCATACTTCCTGCGAATGGACATCAGTCCGGGCATCTCTTTCTCTGCAATCTCAATCTCTTTCCTTCCAAATTCGGCCAGGCTGATATCTGCCACCTTATAGGGAAGTGTCTCTTTATATGTCATTGTTTCCATCGTTTTCAATTTGGAGTGCAAAATTACACTTTTCTAAGGAAAAATGCGAATCCTATCGTTGTAGTTTCTGAATGGTGTCTTTGTCCTTCACAAGCTGTTGCTTTAGTGCATCCAAACCGCTGAATCTCATTTCATCCCTTACTCTTTTTACAAAGTGGATTACAACCTCCTCATCGTAGAAGTCTCCACTAACATCAAAGAGATGGGCCTCGATGGTCTTGACAGCCATAGCACTGTCGATAGTTGGACGGAATCCAATGTTCAGCATTCCATGATAGGTCTTTCCTCTTAGCTCGGCATGGATGGCATATACACCGTTCATGGGAATCAGTTTATTGGGATCAAGTGGATGAATATTTGCCGTTGGGAATCCCATCTTCCTGCCAATGTGATTTCCTTCCACAATGGTTCCGGAAAGATAGTAGTGGTATCCAAGCATTTTGCTCGCACTCTCCAGGTCACCCTTCAGAATGGAATCCCGAATGGTGGATGAGCTAACAGTGCCGTATGCACTTTGGTATTCAGGAAGCTTCTCAATACTGAATCTATTCTTTTCGGCACACATTCTCAAGCCATCAGGATCCCCTTTTCGATCCTTCCCAAAGCGGTTGTCATAACCCAGAAGTAATACCTCCACCCCCAGTCTGTCCACCAGGTATTCCTGAACAAAATCATATGCAGTAAGCGAAGCAATCTGCTTATCAAAAGGGACCACAACCAGATGATCGATGCCATATCGCTCCATCTCCCGGATTTTCTCCTGCCGGGTATGCAGCAATTTAAACTCCTGTAGCTCCATATTAAGGACAATGCGTGGATGTGGCCAGAGGGTCACCACAAGCGTTTCGCCACCGTGTGCCTGAGCCCGGGCCTTCAATTGATCCAGAATAAAACGATGGCCCATATGAACCCCATCAAATATTCCAATGGTGGCTACAGGTCGTTTCAGAGAAAAAGAATCATTAATTAAGCATACTTTCATTTTACCCGGCTCGAATTCGTCCCTAAATTAATCCTATGCAGGACATACTCCAATACTATTAACAATTTTTCTCTCCAAATAAATAGTAACTTTAAAGTGCAAATGGATAAGCCCCCTCTACTCATACAGAATGATCCATGGCTGGAGCCCTATGGAGAAGCCATTACCAGGCGCATGAACAAGACAGTGGACAGGGAAAAGTCGCTGGCAGGTGATAGCTCACTACAGTCTTTCGCCAGCGGGCACCTGTGGTTTGGTCTGCACAGGCAGGAACATGGCTGGGTGATGCGCGAATGGGCGCCACATGCCACGGAGATATTCCTGATTGGCACCTTTAACAACTGGCAGCCTGAGGAGAAATTCCGTTTAAAACGGCTCGACCATGGCAACTGGGAGATTTCCCTGGATGCTGGTTCCATTGCCCACGGGGACCGTTACCTTATGCTGGTCCGCTGGGAAGGTGGAGAAGGAAACAGGATCCCGGCCTGGTGTACCCGGGTGGTGCAGAACCCCGAGACCAAAGTTTTTGATGCCCAGGTGTGGAATCCGGACCAATCCTATCAATGGAAGAATCCACTGCCGGATCTCAAAGAGCTTCAACCAATCATTTATGAGGCCCATATTGGCATGGCCACCGAAGACTACAAGGTGGGCTCTTATTCTGAATTCCGCGAAAAAGTGTTGCCTCATGTGGTCCGGGGAGGTTACAATACATTGCAGCTAATGGCCGTCCAGGAACATCCCTATTACGGTTCGTTTGGTTACCATGTCTCCAATTACTTTGCATCCAGCTCACGCTTCGGCACCCCGGAGGAGTTGAAGGAGCTTATTGACGAGGCTCACGGACACAATATTGCGGTAATTATGGATATTGTCCATTCTCATGCGGTAAAAAATGAGAACGAGGGACTGGGATTGCTGGATGGTGATCCGGCACAGTTCTTCCATGGCGATCATCGCAGGGAACATGTGGCATGGGATTCCCTCTGCTTTGACTACGGTAAAAATGAAGTCAGTCATTTTCTGCTCTCCAATGTGAACTACTGGCTCACAGAGTTTTGCTTCGATGGATTCAGATTCGACGGGGTCACCAGCATGCTTTATTATGATCATGGCCTGGAACGGGATTTTAACTCTTACGATTTCTATTTTGATGGCGGACAGGATGAAGATGCCATTACTTACCTGAGTCTGGCCAATAAGATGATCCAGGAGATCAGGCCGGGAGCCCTGTCCATTGCCGAAGATATGAGCGGTTATCCAGGATTGGCTGTTCCTGTTGAACAGGGAGGCCTTGGTTTTAACTACCGGCTGGCCATGGGAACTCCTGATTATTGGATCAAAACCATCAAGGAGAAGGCCGATGAGGCATGGAACGTTTCTGAAATTTTCCATGAACTTACTTCCAAACGGGCCGACGAAAAAACAGTGGGCTATGCCGAATCACACGACCAGGCCCTGGTAGGCGATAAGACCATTATTTTCCGGCTGATCGACAAGGATATGTACTGGCACATGAACAGGGACGCTCAGAACCTGGTGGTGGATCGCGGGATCGCCCTCCATAAGATGATCCGCCTGATCACAGCTTCCACGGCGGGGAACGGCTACCTCAATTTCATGGGCAATGAATTTGGTCACCCCGAATGGATCGATTTTCCCAGGGAAGGAAACGACTGGTCCTACCAGTATGCCAGGCGCCAGTGGAGCCTGGTGGAAAACCGGGAGTTAAAGTATCACCAGCTGGGGAATTTCGACGTGGAGATGATCCATCTGCTGGCCCGCGCAGGTATCTATGATGCACCTTGTAATCATGTGAAGACAGACCAGCCTGACCTGGTGATTGCCTTCGAACGGAAAGGACTGCTATTTGTATTCAACTTTCATCCTGTTAACTCCTATACCGACTACGGATTTGCTGTGGATGCAGGAAAATACACCACCCTGCTCTGCTCGGACCAGGCTGAATTCGGAGGTTTTGGCAGGTACGATGCGGCCATGGTTCATCGCACTGCCG
>JAUVIT010000057.1 GCA_030592605.1 Bacteroidota bacterium | reverse complement strand
TTGTTGACAGGCTCTTTCGGATTGGCCGGACAGGCCAACCTTGCGATTGTTGCTACCAATGCAGGGGGAAGTGTAAGGGCAGAAACGGTGATTGGAACCTGGCCTGAAGCTGAGGAGGGTCTTCTGGTTTCCACTTTTGGAGAGCTTTCGCTAGATGAGGAAAGCTACTGGAACGGCTCCGACGAAACGGGCGAATTCATATCAGGTCCGGTCCGTTTTTACAATGACTACAATACCGAATATTTTAGCTGGAGTGGATGGGCCCATTCCAATACCTCCGATGTGAGTACTGCCGGATATTTGAATCAGTACAGCGCTTTTACCGGAGAGGGGTTTCATGGATCTGAAGCATTTAATCAGGTGTATGGGGTAAGTAGCCTTTATGGACCATCCATCATAGATTTTACTTCTGATAAGGCCCATGCTTTAGATGGAATTTTTGTTACAAATAGCACTTATGCTGCTCTTTCCATGATGGAAGGCGACTGGGCAGCTAAAGCCTTTGGTGGAGCTGACGGCAGCGATCCGGATTTCTTCAAGCTTCTGGTATGGGGAATGGCCCAGGGGGAGGCAACAGATTCTGTTGAGTTCTACCTGGCCGATTATCGCTTCGATAGTGAAGCTGAGGATTATATAATAAAAACCTGGCAGTGGGTAGACCTTAGCTCACTTGGTAAGGTGGATAGCCTGATGTTTGGCCTGGAGTCTTCAGACAATGGGGATTGGGGAATGAATACTCCGGCCTATTTCTGTATGGATAACCTGATGATCCGTCCCGATGGCGCACCTTTTGTGGCCAATCCCATGGGAAATCTGTCGATTATCAGCAATGATAGTGCCTATATATTTGATATCAGCGAGGTGTTCTCTGATCCTGATGATGATGATACTGAGATTGTGAAGGCAGTTATCTCGAACAGCAATGAGGAGTTTCTTGGTGCAAGCATTTCAGGGGATGAGCTAAGGTTGACGGGGCTAGTTACATTGACGAAGTCAACTTTTGTGGAGGTTCAGCTGGTTCTGGAGGGAAGCCTGGGAGGACTGACTGCATTGGATACCATGACGGTATCACTGGAATTTCTGAGTGGCCTGGACGAAGATCCTCTGTCTCAGGTGTCGATCTATCCAAATCCCTCTCAGGGTCTGTTCGTGATCGGGTCGGAATTAGGGGAAGTCCTGGATGTTTCGGTTTATAGTATTACTGGAACAAAAGTATATACCAACAGGCACTTAATTTCAGGAGAGAACATTGATTTGACCGGTCAGGCTGCGGGAGCTTATATTGTCCGTATTCAAAACCGAAGCGGTGTCATTAGTAAAATGATCCAGATCCATTAGCACTGTGTTTCGAAAGGCAATTACATATGCGTTTCTGATGCTATTCCCTCTGGGGGCAGGTGCCCAGTATATATCTCAAGTGATAGATTATATGCCTGCACCCGGACAGTTTATAAACAGCATGCCCTGGGGCTCACCCATCTCAGCCTCCTCTTTAGTTGGAGGAGTCAATGGGAGCCTCTCCCTGGGTGCTTACGGAGGTAAGGTAGTTTTTCGTTTTGCGGAAGCAGTGGAAAACCATCCCGATAATCCTTACGGGATGGATTTTACAATTTTTGGGAATGCCACCTCCGAATGGTCCGAGCCCGGAGTGGTCTGGGTGATGAAGGATGAGAATGAGAACGGCTTAGCCGACGATACCTGGTATGAGCTGGCGGGAAGTGATTACCATTTCTCCAACACCTTAAGGGAATACGAAGTAAGTTATACCAATCCGGGGGGAGCGGAAGCCAGAGATGTACCCTGGTTTGATCAACTTGGAAATTCCGGAGCGATCAAAGCCAACACTATTCATACCCAGCCTTACTATCCAGTAAGCGATTCATTTCCGGATGTTCCCGGGGATACATATGCACTATATGGCACCCTGATTCAGGGAGCTGTGGATGTGGACCATCCTCCTCTAATTAAATCGCTCAGAAGAAGTTTCGGTTATACAGATAACCAGATTCGGGGATCGGGATCGCACACCATACCCGACAATCCTTATACCCTGGAGGTGGAACACTCGGGAGGAGATGCATTTGATATCGGCTGGGCTGTGAATGAGGAAGGATCTTATGTGGACCTGGACCAAATCCATTTTGTAAAGGTGCAGACAGGGGTTTTGCATGAAGGAGGCTGGCTGGGAGAGATCTCCACCGAGATCACAGGAGCAGTTGTTGTGGCTCCCGACCATACAATTACAGGCATGCTCGATCTCCTGGTGATTCAGGATCTGCCAGTAGAGGTCGATACCGGCTCCATTCAACTGGAGTTATATATGTTCCATAAGGGCAGACCGGTTTCTTTGCCCCAGATTCAGTGGACCAGTAGCGAAGAGTGGGCATCGGTTGATGAGAGCAATATGTTATTTCTTTCCGGAAGTGGTGCGCTCACCTTGAATGCAAGGGTGGTAGGAGAGCCCTCCATCACAGCCTCCGTCTCTACGCTGGTAAGTCCGGAGATACAAGTTGCTTTGAAGGATAGACAATTACAAGCCCCTTCTACCCTGTATCCAAATCCGGCCAGGGATCTAGTCCATGTGACAGGTGTGGAAAAAGTCAATATAAGCTTGTATGGAAGCACCGGAAAATTGCTAATGCAGATTGAGAGTTATACCGCCGGTGATGCAATTAACATCCAGGAACTCTCCCCGGGGTTTTACCTCTTAAAGGTTGGTGAGGGCAGATCAGCTTCTTTCTTAAAACTTCTTAAACAGTAGTATGAGAAGAGTGGCATGCATCATTGCAATGACCGGACTGCTGGTTTCACCCCTAAGATCACAGGGGATGCAGGATTCTGTATATGCCATTCAGGAGGTAGCCATTACGAAGGAGAGAATTTTTGTGAAGGAGCAGGCAGGAATGAAACAGACCCATGTGGACAGCGTGGTACTGCAGAATAAGGCAAGTCTCTCCCTGTCGGACCTCTTATCGGAGAACACCTCAGTATTTGTCAAGAGCCATGGACGCGGTGCCTTGGCCACTGCCTCTTTCCGGGGCACCTCTCCTTCTCATACTCAGGTGAGCTGGAACGGCATTAATATCAACAGTCCCATGGCCGGCATGGTAGATTTCTCACTGATCCCGGTTTACATCATCGATGAACTCAAGCTGAATCATGGCTCTGCATCGCTGGCCGACAGGAGTGGAGGAATCGGGGGTTCCATTAATATCAACAACCGGGCAGACTGGAACGAAAAGTACAGCATTGCATATTTGCAGGGCCTTGGGAGTTACAGCACCTTTGATGAATTCATGCAGGTGGGAGTTGGAAATAAAAAGATACAGAGCAAGACCCGCTTGTACCACAACTATTCCGAAAACGACTATACCTTTATTAATCACGGGATCGCAAGCATAGATCCTGTATCAGGAGCTATTACCAATCCCATCGACACCAACGATCATGCGTCTTATTTACGCTATGGTTTGCTACAGGAGATCTATTACCGTCCCGGAGCAAATCATCTTTTGTCACTGAAATACTGGGGTCAGTTTGCCGACCGGACCATCCCAAAGCCCACCTCCTACGAAGGACCCGATAATTCCAACCTGAATAGCCAGGAGGACAGGGACCATCGCCTGGTGGCTGACTGGAAATATTATGGCGATTTTGGAAAGCTGTTACTTCGTTCCGGCTATGCGGATAAAGGACTTGATTACAATCAGATGAACCAGGTTCCAGGATTGGGACTGATCCCAGCCATTTGGTCGGAAAGCAGACAACAGAGCCTTTACAATACTTTCTCTTATGCTGGAGGAACAGATGAGGATCTCTCCTGGGAAGGCAGTATAGACCTGAATTATCATAAAGTGGGATCGGCCGATTCTGTCTCCGGTGCCGGGTATGAAGGCCAGCGTAACGAGCTTTCTACGATGTTTACAGTGCGTAAAAGTTTCAAGGACAGAGTGAATCTGAACCTGATGCTCCGGCAGGAGTGGGTGGACGGGATCAGGCTACCTTTTATCCCCTATTTTGGTATGGATCTAAGATTGATTGAGGGAGTGGACCTACTCTTGAAAGGGAACATTGCAAGGAATTATCACCTGCCAACGCTCAATGACCTCTACTGGCAGCCCGGCGGCAATCCGGACCTGTTGCCGGAAGAAGGATTTACTGTGGAGGGAGGATTAGCATACCAGCAGACCTTTTCTGGCCACCTGCTGTCTACGGAACTTTCACTCTACCGTTCCCAGATTGACAACTGGATAATATGGATTCCCTCCTACAGGGGTTATTGGGAGCCACGCAATATCAGAAGTGTGCTGTCAAAAGGGCTGGAATATAGTATGCAGCTCCAGGGCTACCTCTCAGATTTCAACTATAGACTATCTGCTACTTATGGTTACTCCAGCGCTGTCAACCAGGGTGATCCCCTGATCTGGAGTGATAAATCTTATGGAAAGCAGCTGGTATATATTCCTCTTCACTCAGGGAACATGATGGCGCAGCTTGGGTGGGGCAATCTCTTTCTTACCTACCAGTTCAATGCTTACAGTGAAAGATATACCACTTCCAGCAACGATGTAAGCCGGCGGGACCGGCTCTATCCCTATTTCATGAATGACATTTCTGCGGGTAGCACCTTCCGTTTGAAACGTGTGGACCTAAGCCTGGAGTTCAAGGTTTATAATCTCCTGAATGAGTCCTATCATACCATACTCTACCGGCCCATGCCTGGAAGGAATTACCAGCTGGTTTTTAAAATCCAAATCTAAAACCATGCTGATCCGGAAGCTCATATACATAGGACTGCCCCTTCTTCTTTCCCTCACCGGATGCATGAAGGATGATGAGCTTTGGGAGTTTGAAAAGCCAGCATATGACATTCCCTATGCGGGGATATTTGTTATCAATGAGGGAAATTTCATGTATGGGAATGCCTCACTGACCTACTATGATCCTGAGACCAGGCAGGTTATTAATGATGTTTTCTTTCTAACCAACGCTTTGCCACTGGGCGATGTAGCTCACTCCATGACCATTCGTGACAGCCTTGCTTACGTGGTGATCAATAACAGCGGCAGGATCTATATTTTCAATAAAAACACTTTTAAGGTGAAGGGGAAAATTACAGGACTCACCTCTCCCAGGTATATGCATTTCATAAGCGAGACCAAAGCCTATGTAACAGATCTCTATGCCAGGTCTATAGCTGTGGTGAATCCACAGACCATGGAGGTGACAGGGGCAATTCCTGTAAGTAACAGCAACGGTGATTTTTATCAACACGCCACAGAACAGATGTTGCAATGCGATCGCTTTGTCTATACCAATTGCTGGAGTTACGACAAGCAGGTGCTGGTAATCGATTCGGAAAAGGATAGGGTGGTCGATTCCATAGAAGTAAGGAAGCAGCCAAACTCCATGGTATTGGACAGGAACAATGCCCTGTGGGTGCTATGCGACGGAGGAACAGAAGGGAGCCCCTATGGAACTGAGGCGGGAGGACTGTTGAGGATCGGGGCGGGATCAACTGAGGCTGATCTTGTCCTGGGTTTCTCTCCTGGGGAGATGCCAAGGGACCTGAAAATCAACGGGACAGGTGATACACTTTACTACATCAATGGAGATGTCTACCAATATGCGATCTTTGGTTCTGCAGGTCCGGAACTCCTGGTAGAAAGCCCATATGAAGGAAGCATCTTAGGCGGATTTTATGGCCTGGAGGTGGACCCGCTTAGCTCTGAGCTTTATGTGGCCGATGCCATCGATTTTGTGCAAAGGGGGATGGTATACAGGTTTAACCCGGAAGGCATGGCTATTGATACCTTCAAAACTGGAATTGCACCGGGAAGTTTCTGTTTTAATTTCTGAAAATAAGTTGTAATTTGCTTAGGCTTTTTCATAGAAAATTTAGTCATGACAATTCAGCAATACCAGAAAAAATGCTCAAAGGAATACCTGAAGAGCATAAAATTTCCAAAAGAGAACTCTTACCTCTATGGCAATCCGGTTCAGACAGTGGTTCCCATTGAGACCGCCATTGGTAAAATTATGATTATTGGTCCGCAACCGACGGCCAAGGTTTTTTTTGTGAATGATATACCGGATGTTCCTCTCTATAATGCCACAGCACCCTTTTCCATTGAGCCCTACTATGATGGAAACCGTGTACGCAGCTCTTACACCGGGCAGGAACTGAGCGAAGTGATCCTTGAGATGCTAGAGATTAAAAGGGAGCACTGCTGGCTGACCACATTGATAAAGGTATTCCTCTTTGATGACGATCATGTGAAGAAATACAAGCGACTTGGAAAGGAGATTACGGCGAACAGATCGCTTTACAGCGAATATGCGCTCAAGAGTATGCCATGGCTCAGGCAGGAGCTGGAGATTGCCAATCCCAAGGCTATTATTTTGCTTGGCCCGGAAGTTATTTCCAGTATCCTCTTAATTTCCGAAGAAGAAGCTAAGGAGCTCATTACCGGAGAGGTGGTGGAGAAAAAAATCATCTGGAAAAATTCCAATTTCATCTGTTTACCACCTCCGGGTGTAATCATGGACCGTTCGGCCCGTAATCCCTGGCCCCGGAGTTTTGCCCTGCAGATCGGACCAAAGGCCGCGGAAGAGATCAAGCGACTAAAGGCTCAGCCCAGTATCTGATCCAACATTTCTAAAGCATAAAAAACCCACCCCTGATCTCAGAGGTGGGTTTTTCTTTCTCCCAAAATGAGAGGGTATTCTACTATTTACCTGAGGGATGTTGTTGAAGCAACCTGGGATTTTTAGCGCAGCTAACAACCACGTTGCGATACAATATCCCTTAGGGATTAGAAGATTAGATTCCGCTAAAGTCAACATTGTCAAACACCAGCGATGGCAGCTGCCATGAGCGGCTGGTATCCACATCGCTTCCCACTGCAACCAGGTCTTTCCATAACTGTTTGAAGTTGCCAGTGATGTTCATCTCAGCCACAGCTTGGATTAGTTTCCCTTTTTCTACAAGGAACCCTTCGATACCAAAAGAGAAATCGCCGGTAGCACCATTGCTGTTTCCACCGTTAAACCCGGTCACCAGGATCCCACGGTCTATATCGTCCAGCAATCCTTGCAGGTCCTTCTCACCTGGCTTGAAAAGCAGGTTAGTGGTACTTCCTGAAGTGGCTTCCATCTCCAGCTTCCTGGCATAATAGGTGTCGATGTAGTAGGTCTTTAAAATCCCGTTTTCTACAACGGACCGCTTTTCAGTGGCCATCCCCTCGTTGTCAAATAATCTGGAACCACGTCCGGATACAATAAAGGGATCATCGGTAATGGTCATCAGATCGGACCCGATTTTCTCTCCTTTCATGTCGATCAGGAAGGACTGCTTCTGCTGGATCGAGCCACCATTAAGGGCCGAGATCAAGGGTCGCAGGGCTTGTCCGACCATCTTGTTTTCCACAATCATCGGCATCTTCCCAGAAGCAATTTTTGCCTGCCCAAGTCTATCAATGGCCCTTTTCAGCGCCTTCTTTCCGATATCTTTCCGAATCAGCTGGTCACTGAAAATAGATGACTCATACCAACCGCCTCGTGGACGAGCCTCCCCATCGGTAACAGAAACCGAAGCACTCAGTGAATAGTAGGAGTTTTCCGTATCTCCCTCGAAACCATTGCTGGCCACCATCACGCTGCCAATCATCCCGTCGCTGTAAGAAGTGGAAACGGAGATAATGCGATCATCAGAGCCAAGCACCTCTTTTTCCAGGTTAAATGCATCTTTCACCTTCTGCTGAGGATCTACCGACTTGAAGTTGGGATCAACTGTCTTCAGATCAGGCCCCTTGCCTTTGTAGTAACGTTCAGGATCGGGAAGGGTACGGAACTCATCTTCGGCCAGATACCTGGTACCGGCAATGGCTTCCTCAATAAACTTGCCCATTTCCTCCTTGTTGGTGATCCTGTTGGTGGAGATGCTGGAATACTTATTGTCCACATAGAGGTTGATTCGCATGCCGCTCTGGTTGGATTCCTGAAGCTTATCGATCTTCTCATCCCTTACCTCAATCTGGCTGCTGTTGTAGTTGTATATAATTACACGGGCCTGCTGCGCACC
>JAUVIT010000092.1 GCA_030592605.1 Bacteroidota bacterium | reverse complement strand
GCATTTATATGCATGCAATTCTCTTACCATCCGGTTTTCCCGGATATACCGGATCATATCTTCGGCCTCCTCACGCGAATTGTACATCGTCTTTTTACACGCAGGGACGATTGGATCTATAGACTTGAAATTTGAGGGCTTGTAGGCCATCTTGTAATATTTCTATAATTAAAAGACCGTTCAAAATATCCTGTGAAATTACTCAATTTTTGGGATGTCTAAAGTTACCGCGTCTTAAACAGGGTAAGGATAGATCTGTACTGGTTTTTTTAATTTATCTTTGCGCCAAATTTAATTAATGTCTCCCGGCGGAATTGAAAAATACGATGATAATGACAAGAAATGGGAATCTCTTCTGAGGATTTCTGAAGAAGCGCATACTGCAACAAATATTGAAGAATTTGTCGCTACCATTCATGGCATACTCGCTGACCTGGTAGTTGCCACAAATTTCTTCATTGGTCTGTATGATGAATCCTCCAACAGGTATTTCTTTCCCTACTTCGTAGATGAAAATGACAGCATTGAAACCACGGGTATAAGCTTTGTTTATGACGAATCCTTAGATGTGACGCTATATGATCTGTCTGGAACGCTTACAGACTATGTGCGAAGAACATGCAAGCCCCTCAGGTTTCCCAATGAAAAAATCAAAGACCCATATGAATCGGGCGAAATAACACTCTTTGGCAGCCAATCAACTTCCTGGCTGGGTGTTCCATTGAAATTTTCAGACAATACGCTTGGTGTGATGGCTGTCCAGTGCTATGACAGTTCAGATGCATATTCAGTAAAAGATGAAGAGTTATTGGTATTCGTTTCGGATCATATTGCCAGAGCCATAGAAAGTGTCAGAGCGGAAGAAAAAATAAGGAAACAGCACATGCTGGTGCTGGAGCAGAAGCAGGCCATAACGGATAGTATCAAATATGCGAGGAGGATTCAGAAAGCTGCTCTTCCCTCTCCGGTATATATAGATAATATTCTCTCTGACTATTTCACGGTATATAAACCGAAAGATATAATAAGCGGAGACTTTTACTGGGTAAGAGAGATAGAAGGCTATAGCGTAGTCATCGTCGCAGATTCTACCGGACATGGTGTTCCGGGTGCACTCATGAGTATGTTGGGGGTAACGCTTCTTAATGAGCAATTCAGAACTTTCGGGATCAGACAACCCGGTGTGATCCTTGGACATTTAAGAAACAAAGTAAAGGAAATACTCGCGCAGGAAGGATCTGCAAACGATCAATCGGATGGAATGGAAATGGCCATCGCGATTATTGACCTGGAGAAAAAAGAGCTTCAGTTTGCCGGTGCAAACAGACCTCTGTTTCTGTTCAGGAAGAAGGAGCAATTAGCGGGAGCAGAAAGGATTCCTTATTCATCTTTAGAGAATGATGATTACGAATTACATGTAATAAATGGAGATAAGCAACCGTTAGGTGTACATTGGGAAGAGAAAGAGTTTACCAACCATTTGATAAAGATACGGGAACACGACACCCTTTATATTTTTTCTGACGGCTTTGTTGATCAATATGGAGGTGAAAAACGTAAAAAGTTCAAAACCAGCAACTTTAAGAAACTGCTCCTGTCTGTTCAGGCGGAATCGATGGAGAATCAGAAGAAATTGATTGTAGATGCTTTTGAAAAATGGCGTGACAACCATGAACAAATAGATGATGTTTGTGTGATTGGAGTAAGGCTTTGAAGACAGTCCTCAGTGGGGCGAACTAATGAATTATGGCCTATTCATTTACTGGTAATTGCATTGGTAAGAATATTCCTGGAATGAAGAATGAATACAGTTTAATCGTTCTATCCAGGGTGAGTTCTGGAAATTTTCTTCTGCCTGCGTGGCCGATGAAGGGTCTATTTTGGGCGAACAGGGAATTGCTTCATTACGCTTGAAGCAGTTCTGGAAATAGATTTATCGCGCTTTTGTGATTTCAGGTTCACAGTTTTGGTGGCAATTGCCTGCCAAACCTGGTTTTGGCTATTCCCATTATATACATTCATTATCAGCGTACCCACAAGTTTATCCTGCTGTTTACTGGTGGTGCCGCGGTAGCCATAACCCCAGCCTCCTCTATAGTGATTGTATCCACTACTTCTACCTCCAACATAATCATTATATCCTGAGAAAGCGGTTTCATTATTCACCACAACATAGAGCGAAACCTGCATGTCTCCCTTGGAATTTACCAGCTTAAGGCCACGACGTTCAAACTCACCAATAAATGCATCCCTCATTAACTTCTTGTCACCATCAGAAAAAATCTCATCTTCGAGATCTTGCCAACTCAGAAAACTATAAGTCTTATACTTCGAAAGATCCGCATCTTTATTCAAATCCACAACCACTTTCACCGAGGAACAGGAGACCATGGCGATCACAAAGGACAGTATTGAAATTGTTCTTAAAATCTTCATATTATAAATCTTTAGCACCTTCTTTGTTTGACTATTCAGAGCATCAAAGTTAGTTAAAAGATATGAAGAGGGACCGGATATCTCCATTTTTTGGCTCCCAATCAACTTCCTGGCTGGGTGTCCCATTGAAACTTTCAGGGATTACTGTTGGGGTGATGGCTGTCCAGTGCTATGACATGAAAGATGCTTTTGAAAAATGGCGTGGGAGCAATGAACAGATAGATGATGTTTGTCTGTTTGGAGTAAGTGTCAACTTTCCTTAAAATGTTTATCGTCAGCAATGTCCGAAACTCAAGTGTAGTTACGTCAGACCCTCGCGGACAATTACCTCAATACCATCGGAGGCCTTCTAAAACAGGATACCCAGACGGGCATCCATCAGGTCGGCTACATGTCCGTGTGACTTGATATTGATGCCCATGTAAAACCTCTCTGTGAACCTCAGATTCAATCCGTATCGCTGGTATACCCGTTGCCTTGCCGGGTAGGGTTCATAATAATAGATCCCCCATTGGTGAACAAAGGAGAAGCGACCGAATAAAAGGTCGAGTCCCACTAGAATTGCCGCCCTGTTGTGGTCGGGTGCAGACCCGGGATCATTGATATACTCCCGGCGTATTTTCTCCTTCACTGAAAAATCTGAAATCCACTCCGTACCTGCGCTCAGGGCGAAAATCCGCCCTATAAGATAATTATAGTAAATGCCGGCACCGATAACGGGAAAGCTTTTATCTTCATCCTTCTCGGCATTTTTCATCATTCCGAGGACATAGGCATTCCACCAGCATTTATCGGGATACAATATCCGCATAGTATCTTTTGCCCTGCGGGGGAAACTGGTTTCCGTAAAACTGTAATCAAATCCTGCATTCAGGGTAGGAAAATTCATCCCGACATTTGGCTGCCTTAATCCCCCGTTTGAAATATGATTGTAATTAATGGCTGCCCGGGTAGTAACCCTGCTGCTCAGGCGATAATTCACGGCAGTATTCAGCACAACGATAAAACTCAGGTGGTCGCTGAAGAAAAAATTG
This sequence comes from Bacteroidota bacterium, assembly GCA_030592605.1. GTDB lineage: Bacteria > Bacteroidota > Bacteroidia > Bacteroidales. The sequence continues at coordinate 3,410 of JAUVIT010000092.1, read as the reverse complement.
TCCGGGTTGGTTTCGGCATCATAGACCCTGGTGACCCAAGTGGGACCCATTCCAAAACGGAAAGAAATACTGATTTTATTTTGTGGCCAGATATAGGGCTCGATATAGGGGTATAGCGCTACCGAATGCCCGAGGACTTCCGGAAAGCCGAAATTGAAATAATTCAGGGAAAAACCGGTGCGCGGATAGCAATAGCAGTGTTTCCAGACTCTCTCGCGCATCAGGTGCCAGGCCAGGTCAGCCTCAATCCCCCATGGATTCGAATTTGATATCTCGGCAATGGCCCTTGAGTGTGGAATAATAAAACCATAATGTCCACGGATCGCAATACTGATGGGGTTTACCAGCTCATCACCATTCTGGCATTCAGCATTTGCAGCTTGCAGGAGGAAAAGAGACAGGCAAAGTAACCGGGCTGTGTGCAATGGTTTCATCCTCTAACAAAGTTAGGCAATGGGCAGTAGTTTCAAAAAATTCTTATTCATAGCATATTCTGGCTTTTGATTTCCTTGTAAAATCAGGAAAGATATATGCACTCAATAGGGCTATCTTCTAACAGTTATAAACATGTTTGCAAGGTCTGTTCCGGCATTCAATTATTGGATATGGCCAAGAGAAATTCTTAGATCATTTCATGTCAGCTGTCAAGATGGCACTTTTCTTGCGGTAAATTTCTAAAACGGGTTCTATGCAAAAGCCTATAAGAAGATACTTGTTATTGATTCTTTTTGCCTTCATGTTCATACCGACCCATGCTCAAAAAAAGGAATACTCCCAGGGGTATATCATTAATTCTGAGGGAGAAACTGTAGAAGGCTGGGTAAAAGACCGCTCCTCCGGCCCCTCTCTTGATCTGTATACACGTATACGCTTTAAACCAGACAATGCCTTTTTTAAAAGAAAATACAGTCCTGGTGAGATCCTGGGCTATGGAATAAACAATCAACATTTTGAATCAGTACCGCTCATAGAAGAATCAGCATTTTTTAAATTTAAATACTACTTACATGAAGGCAACGACAGGGTCTTTTTAAAGGTCATATCAAGGAGTGCTGACTTGACTTATTATCATTGGGAGTATGTTGATAGTGAGAGCAACTACCTGGATTACATCCCCTTGTTCCACAGAATGGGCTCTAACGAAATGGTAAGGGTTACCCAGGGTATTTTAGGTTTGAAGAGAAACCGGCTGGTTGAATATTTTTGGGATTGCCCGGATTTGGTAATGGCCATTGAAAAAAAGAAGCTGAAAGAGATCAATGAAGTCTACAATTTCTATCTGGAGCGCTGCATCAAGGATATCAAATGGAGATAATTTGTAAGATCATTTAGCTTCACTTTCCTATTCGAACCTGAGGGCTTCAACCGGGTTCCGCCTTGCGGTCTTCCAGCTCTGGATGGACACAGGAATAGCTGACAGGCTTAGGGCGATGATCCCGGCCAGCAGGAAAATCCACCAGCTCAATTCAGTTTTGTAGGCAAATCCTTCAAGCCATCTGCGCATCCCCAGCCAGGCCAGTGGCATGGCCAGGATATACGCAAGCAGTACCCATTCCGCTTTGCAGGGCTAAGTTGGTCTGTCGCTGGATAACCAGGACCGAGATGATCAGTACAATGGCAATGCAATACTGAAATACGATCAGGCCTTTGTTCAGGCTTCTTTTCCGCACTGCCCCCCCAGAAGTATTTCTGGCCGAGGCAAGCAAGGTCCTGAAATAGGCCTGCGCCTGGGGCAGGAATCCGGACGCAAAACCCAGCAGTCCGATCCCGGCAAGCAGGAACAGGATAAAGAGGAGATTCCCATTCAGCAGGTCCAGATTGAAATGGCTTTCAATGTACATGGCCGATAGCTTCACCAGGACCAGGCTCAACAGGAGGGCCAAAAGAAGGATGGTCCAGCCTTCGAAAATATAATACTTAAGCTGTTGCCTCCGGGAGGCTCCGTAAACCCGGCCAACGAACATTAGCTGGGTGCTGTAAGGGAGCATGCCCTGGTTCAGGTTGCTGTAGTTAAGCAGGGCAATGAAAAGCAGGATGACCACGGCAATACTGAAGGAGTAAATGATGGTCATGTTGCTGTTTCCTTCGATCTCCCTGGTTTTCTGCGAATGGAGGTGGATGTCCCTGAGAGGCTGGAGATGCGCCCTATAGTCCACTTCATCCTCATCCGTTTCTCCAAAGTCTGCCAGGAAGGATTTGAAACCGGAAGCAATACCATCGGGCCGGGCCCCCGGTTGCAGGAGTACATATACCCATGCCCAGCTATCCAGGTAGGATGACTCCGAAGGAGTGGCTACGAATTCAGGATGAAAGTGACTGTTGGCAGGAAAATCCTCCATCACCCCGCTTACCTGGAAGGAACTGGCTTCAGCATGCTGCCGGTCTGCAGGGATGGTCAGAACCTGGCCCACCGGATTCTCATCACCGAATATCTTCCTGGCGAAACTTTCCGAGATGAGCAGTGAGGATGGAGCAACCAGCACCTCGTCTGCTCTGCCAAGCAGGAGCCCTACATTGAAAATATCCAAATAAGTGCTGTCGCAAAAAAAGGACTGCTGCATGGGGATCTTCTTCTCCTTCCACTGAATCAGGCCCCCTCCTATTGGTGACAGGCGGACATAGTTCTCTATTTCCGGAAATGTTTCGGCCAGCTCAGGGATGTAACGCGCGCCCCAGATCCTGGCAAAGTGTTTCCCGGAAAAAGCCGTTGGACTGGTGGATGTGAATCGGTAAATCCGCTCGGAGGCAGAATGAAAGCGGTCGTAGGACAGCTCATGCTTCATGTAAAGGGCAATGAGCAACAAGCTGCTGAAGGCAAGCATCAGTCCCACCAGTTTGATCAGGTTCAGGAAAGGGCGCCTGCTCAGGTTGCGCAACACAAGATTCAGGATCATAGAATGAAATTAGCCATTATTTCTTGGGGAACGCAGAGAATCCAAAGCCTTTATCATAGGCTTACGTGCTCAATCCAACCGGAATCTCCACCCTACCGTTAAGTCGGCACTTTTAAAAATACAATTTTTTTGGTTCAGGATCTTTTTCTATCTCCTCAAGCATTGCATTGGCTTTGATGTATTCCCTGTTAATAAACTCAACCACCTCCCTGTTACGGGCCCTGATTCCCTGAAGTAACTCTTCTTCTGTATATGTTGACGGGCTTTTTGCCAAAGGTTGAGTAGCTTTGGTTGGTTTAGGTAATTAAATTACAATTAATTGTTTGAAGTCATAATTGGTTCTGGACTTTACGTTTCAATTATAAAAACAAGTTCGATTCCTGGTGGCACCACCACCAAACCGCGAAAACCCCCGCTAGACCTTGTGTCTTCGGGGGCTTTCCAATTAGGGGTGACGGATGTGTTGATGGATTGAGCTTTATTCCTTTTCATCCTTTCTTTTGTAACCCACACGTT
>JAUVIT010000048.1 GCA_030592605.1 Bacteroidota bacterium | reverse complement strand
GGACAGCCAGATACGCTGCCCAGGGAGGGGCCATTGGCGCACTGGGTGCCGATCTCACCTCTATGGTGACCAACCCGGCAGGACTCGCTTTCTATCGCTCTTCAGAATTCTCTGTGACCCCTTCATTCTACTGGGTCGATACCAGGTCAGATTTTATGGGATCCAGCGTTGAGGACTCGCAGTTCAGATTCAACCTGGCAAGTATGGGCATGGTCAATGCCAGGAGTTCAAATAAGAAGAGTGGGTTTGTGGGTACAGCTTTTGGATTTGGATACAATACTCTTGTCAACTTCAATAAGAATACTGTTATGCATGGGATCAACGACAACAGCTCCCTGCTGGACGATTTTACCTGGCATGCCAATGCAGATCCCAGCAATCTGAGTCCTTATTATGAACAACTGGCCTTTGACACCTACCTGATGCCCTATGATTCAACATCAGGAACTTTCTGGCACGATATGCAGCTCGATGGCTACGGTCAGCAACTGGACCGTACGACGCGAGAATCAGGCTATATAGGAGAGTATTCGTTTGCAGGAGCTGTCAATATCAGCAACTTCCTCTATATTGGGGCCACTTTTGGGATTCATGCAGTCAGGTACTATGAAGATATCTACCATAATGAAACAGATCATGACAATCATGTACTTGATTTCGATAGTTTTAGGTTCAGAGAGTATAACAGCACCAGGGGTTGGGGATTAACCGGTCGCATTGGAATGATCCTGAGGCCCATGCAGATGCTACGGGTAGGAGCTTCATTACATTTGCCCACCTACTATTGGCTTACCGATGAGAAATATACAGATATGAACTCCTTTTGGGACAGTGGATCGGGGATTGCGGATGCCTTTGAAGGATCGCCAAACGGGATCTACGATTATGAATTACAAACTCCCTTAAGGGTTGATGCCAATGCGTCTTTGATTCTATTCAAATTGGCTACTATCTCCTTCGGCTATGAGTATGTGGACTACGGTTCGGCCAAGCTGGATGCCTATGATTACAATTTTTATGATGAAAACAACCAGATTAGCCAGGACCTCAGGGCAGTAAACAATTTTATGGCAGGGGCTGAGTTCCGCTTTAGCACCTTCTATCTGCGCGGCGGAGCTCAATACTATAGTAGCCCATATACAGCTACAAACAACAATGCTGAGAGTTGGGTTTATTCAGGGGGCTTTGGTGTCAGGAGCAAATTGGGCTATTTCGATATCTCATACACCCATTCCAACAAGACCGACGTTTATGGAATGTATTCCTATGAACCAGGACTCAATGAAGTTTCGCTCAACGAAATTAATGGCAATAACATCATCTGTACGCTGGGATTTAAGTTTTAAGGCAAGCTTGCAGATAAGCTAGAGCATCCGGACCTTCGTTAAAGATCAGATCGAGGATACTCAGGTTGGACTGGAAGCCCAGGCGGTCGGAGAAGACCTGATGATATTCCTTTGAAAGGAAACCAGGATCTGCGACCGTCTGGTCCTTTTTAGGATGAATAAAATGCCTGGGATCGTCCCCCGACTTTATGGGAGTAAATGCATCTGAACAATTTACCTTGATATTCAAGCCCAGGAAACCAAGGGTGTGCTCCACCAGGTCTTGATTCAGATCGATTAAAAAATCAAAGCTCTTTTCATAGAAGGGATGTAGTTCATCGGCCAGATACTCAAAAAAAGGGGAGGAGGCGTAGGAGGCTACCAGGCTGTGCCAGTGAATCTTGTTCCAGTTTGAATCGTAATCAATCCTAATATCCCGAAGCAGAGTTTTTTCTCCACGTTTCCGAATTACTGGTATGGACAGGGAAATCACCCCATTAGGCCCCATGATCATACAGCGGTTCCTGAAGCTTTGCTTGGAATAGGAGTCAAACTGCTCCAGGATAAGCTCTTTTTGCCTCACCAGCCGGGCATAATAGTTAAGGGGTCCGTTATAGAGAGCCGGGAAGATCAAGGGATTAGACTCTACCTGCTGGCCCTGACAATGCGGAACATCCTGTTCCAGCGGATTCCACCATACTCTTTATCCATACTGAGCCAGATCAGACGGGGTTTTCCAATCACGTGATCCTCCGGAACAAAGCCCCAGAATCTGGAGTCGGCCGAATTGTGTCGGTTATCTCCCATCATAAAATAGTAGTTCATCTGGAAGGTGTAGGAGGAAACCACCTTGCCGTTGATATACACCTGGCTGTCTTTTACCTCCAGGTCATTACCCTCGTAGGCTTCAATGATTCGCCTGTAGAGCGGCAGGGTCTCCATATTGATATCCACACTCATTCCCTTTTCCGGAATGGTGAGCGGACCAAAGTACTCCAGGTTCCAGGAGTAGCGTTCATCGTGTGGAAAGATATCCCGGTCGTATTGTCCCTCGGTAAACAGGTTGATGGGCTCAACACTGACAATGCCCGGGAGGGTGCGGATTTTTTCAGCATTCGCACCGCTCGTGGGGAAGGTATAGTTGGGATTGTTCCTTACATCTGCAGCGTCACGTCCAATTCCATATGGTTCCAGGGAACGTGGATTGATAGGGGTTCCATTGGTCCGTACCCGGTACCAGCGCTGGATTCCCTCAAAGGCTTTCTGCTTTTCTCCATTTACATACACCTCATTGTTCATTACCTCCAGGGTCTCGCCGGCAATGGCCACACAGCGCTTGATGTAGTTATCGCGTCTGTCCACCGGCCTGGTCTCCACATCATATTTTTCAGCAATCTGCTGGCGCACATAATCTTCGTATACCCCCATGGGGCGAGTGCGATTGTTACGGGCCTGGTCTGCCAGCATCAAGTTGTGAGACTCGTCACGAACCAGGTCGAAATAATCAAAATTACCCCTGGCATACAACTTATGATCCGATTTCTCCAGGGCCACTGTATCTGAAGCGGGGAAATTGAAGACAACAATATCATCTCTCTTAACAGTGCTAAATCCTTTCAAACGTTTATAGGGACGCTCAATCCATTCCAGGTATGAGTTCCCTCCCAGTACGGTATTGGGAAGGAAAGGAATCGCCAGGGGAGTGTTGGGTGTTCGGGGTCCATAAGCTGTCTTGCTCACGTAGAGGTGATCGCCAACCAGCAAACTACCCTCCATGGAGGGGGTTGGAATTTTGTAGTTTTGAAAAAGGAAGATATTGATGAGTGATACCGCAACTACTGCAAAAATAAGTGCATCTAGCCATTCAACAATAACATTGTTCTTTTTTTTCCTGCTTTTCCAGAACGACCAATTGACCTTTTTACTCACATAGATATCGTACACCACGGGTATCCCGAGCAGGAACCAATAATTCTTTAACCAGATCACAAAAAGAATGTAGATAAAGACGGCAATTCCGAACTTGAAGTATTTGTGGTTCAATAATTTACTGATGTTCATTACGCTTTTTATTTTATGGACCTAAAGATACGTTCTTTTCTTAAACCACCAATGAAGGGAGTGTCGGGTTTGATGGAGAACCAAACCACAACTGCTTTGCCAAGGAGGTGATCCTCCGGTACAAATCCCCAGTACCTGGAATCGGCCGAGTTGTGGTGGTTGTCGCCCATCACAAAGTAGTAATCCATCTTGAAGACATAGGAACTGGCCGGTGTCCCGTTGATATGGATCAGTCCATCATATACCTTCAGGTCATTCTGTTCATAAATATCTATAATGCGCTGGTATATTGGCAGATTCAGCTGGTTTATCTGGATGGTATCTCCTCGTCCTGGTATCTGAAGCGGACCAAAATTATCACCTGTCCACCGGTACTGATTATTGTGTGGATATATCTCCTGGTTCTGGAAGGAAAGGGTGGGTTCCGTATATCTGCTGATGCTTCTCACCTGGGGGAAAGATCTCAATGATTCAACATTTTCCATAGCCAGATATAAAACGTGAAGGGAATTGATCGGATTGTATGTGACCGCAGATTTAAGGATATTTAACGAATCGAGCAGGGCATCAGGCAGGGGTAGGCCCCTGGTGGTAACATAGTACTTGAATTTCTGATGAGGCAGTTCGGTCCTTAAAGCACCATTTATCCGGACCTTTCCTTCGGAGATGAGCAGGGTGTCACCTGGCAGAGCAATGCACCTTTTGATGTAGTTCTCCCTTTTGTCCACCGGATGGGTGATGATCTCAAATTCTGATAAAATGTAGTCCCTTCCATACTGTCTTACAAGAGAGTAGTAGTTCTGTCCCGGATACTGGACAACCATGGTATCGCCTTCCGGGAAATTGAAAACAATGATATCCCCTCGCTTCACCCGGGAGTAGCCCTTCAGCCGCTTATGCGGCATCTTAAGTTTCTCTGAGTAGGATTTTTTGCCGGAAGGGAGTTTGTTATGGTAGAAGGGGATGGCCAGCGGGGTTTCGGGGAGTCTGGGACCATAGGCCAGTTTGCTGACAAAGATATAATCTCCTGCCAGGAGGGTTTCCTCCATGGAAGGGGTGGGGATCTTATAGGTTTCCAATAACAGGACTTTGATCGTGAAGGAGCAGATCAGAGCAAGCAGGACAACCGAAAGCCATTCGAGAAACGATTGCAGGTGTCTTGGCAGTCCATATCTCCTAAGGGTCCAGTCGAACTTTCGGGTAAGAAAAATATCGAAGAGTATCAGGTTAAGCGGAAGCAGGAAGTAAAGACCTATCCAGATAACCAGCATGGACCAGAAGAGCCCTGAAAGGAAAAAGGCATAATACCTCCATGCTATGCGTTCCATTCCCTTTAAAATTTTAAAAGATCCTGCATTCCAAAAACACCAATCTTGTTTTTAATAAATGCTGCAGCCAATAGTGCTCCTGCTGCAAAAGCATCCCTGGTATGTGCATCGTGACTGAGCGTGATGGAGTCCAAAGGTGATTCATAAATAATACTGTGTTGACCCTTGATCTCACCCTTCCGGATGGCCTCAATGGGAAGCTGAGTAGCCGCCGCCTTTCCAGGATCATTACCCTCCTTTAAATGCCAGCTGCTGATCTGCCTGTTCACCTCCAGGATTTGTTGAGCCAGGCTAATGGCAGTTCCACTGGGAGCATCCTTTTTATGCACATGATGCACTTCGTTTATGGAGACTTTATACTCAGGAAACTGATCCATGATTTCAGCCAGCTTCCGGTTCAGTGCAAAGAGGATATTGACCCCAACAGAGAAATTACTGGAGTAAAATAGGGAGCCTTCTTTCTCCTTGCAATAGGCTTCTATCTCAGAGAGATCCTCATTCCATCCTGTTGTTCCTGTTACCACCGGTACACCAATATTTATACATGCCCTGATATTGCCGGGAGCCGTAGTGGGAGTTGAGAATTCGATGGCTGCATCAATCCCCTTTAAAGTGGCGGAATTCAGCTGATCATGATTGTGTTCATCAATGATTACAGGGAAGCAGTGCCCCTGCATTTTTCCCAGGGCTTCAATGGTTTTGCCCATTTTCCCATATCCGATCAATGCAAAATTCATATGAACAAGTTAAAAAAAAAGCTGCTCCCATGATCAGGAGCAGCCTTATAATGAGATATTGATCAGGTCTTACTGAACTTTCTTCACGATGGCTTCAAAGGCCTTTGGATCGTTCATAGCAAGATCGGCAAGTACTTTTCGGTTAATTTCGATGTCCGCTTTACTCAGTTTGCCCATAAATTCTGAATAGGACATATCGTATTCGCGTACAGCTGCATTGATCCTTTGGATCCAGAGTGCCCTGAATTCGGCTTTCTTCTTACGACGGTCGCGGTAAGCGTAGGAGAGACCTTTCTCATAGGCATTCTTGGAAACCGTCCAGACATTTTTTCGACGACCAAAGTACCCTTTGGTCTGCTTCATCACTTTTTTTCTCTTCTGTCTTGCTGCGACAGCATTGTTTACTCTTGGCATTTCTTTTTCACTTTTTGGATGCAGGCGGTCGTTTCGACGCTTTCTGGCTCCACATCCTGGTTTAAACTAGTTTACCTCTAATCAAAAGTTAGTTCTTACTTCATAGCAAGCAGGCGCTTGATATTGTTCTCATCAGCCTTATGTACTTGTCCAAAATAGGTCAGGTTCCGCTTACGCTTCTTTGACTTCTTGGTAAGAATATGACTCTTGAAAGCATGTTTCCTCTTGATTTTACCGGTTCCGGTGAGTTTGAATCTCTTCTTTGCTCCCGGATTCGTCTTCATTTTTGGCATTATTCCTATCTTTATCTATAATATAACTATTTCTTTTTCACTACTTTAGGAGCCATAAACATGGTCATCCTCTTCCCTTCAAGTTTGGGGAGCTGTTCAACTTTCCCAACTTCCTCAAGGTCCTGGGCGAGCTTTAACAACAGGATCTCACCTTTCTCCTTATACAAAATGGACCTTCCTTTGAAAAATACAAAAGCCTTCAGCTTTGCACCATCTGCAAGAAATTTGTGAGCATGCTTCAGTTTAAAACTATAGTCATGTTCATCTGTATTGGGTCCGAACCTGATCTCCTTCACCACTATCTTGGTAGCTTTGGATTTCATCTCCTTCTGTTTCTTCTTTTGCTGGTAAAGAAACTTCTGATAGTCGACGGCCCTGCAAACAGGCGGATCTGCCTTTGGCGAAATCTCCACCAGGTCGAGATCGAGCAAATCAGCAATCTTCAGGGCTTCAGCTATTGTGACTACCCCTGGAGTTTCAATGTTCTCTCCAACAAGGCGAACTGATGTGGCACGGATCTGTTGATTGGTTTTAAAAGCAATCCTGTCCTTATTGCGGTTATCGTTATTACGTCTTCGATAATGACTTGGTCCTGCTATGACTAGTTCCTCCTATATTTAGTTAAATATTAGTCTCAATTGCCTTCAACTGATTTTCAACTTCAGATTGTATAAATTTCGCAAATTCCTCAAGTTTCATCTCTCCTCTATCACCTTCTCCCTGTCTTCGAACGGAGACAGTTCCGTTTTCCTGCTCCTTTTCGCCTATGATAAGCAGATATGGAATTCGCTTTAACTCGCTATCCCTGATCTTTTTACCTATCTTTTCACTCCGCTCGTCAATCAGGGTGCGAATATCGCAATTTTTAAGGAACTTTGAAACTTTTTCCGCATAATCGTGGAATTTTTCGCTAATGGGCAGAATCACAGCCTGATCGGGCGTGAGCCAGAGGGGGAATTTCCCGGCTGTATGTTCGATCAATACGGCCACAAATCGCTCCATTGAACCGAAGGGTGCACGGTGGATCATCACCGGCTGATGTTTCTGATTATCAGCACCAATATACTCCAGTTCAAAACGCTCAGGCAGGTTGTAGTCCACCTGGATGGTTCCAAGCTGCCACTTTCTTCCAAGGGCATCTTTCACCATGAAATCCAGTTTGGGTCCGTAGAATGCGGCTTCGCCATATTTTACCACCACATTTTCCATGCCTTTGGCTTCCACTGCTTCGACGATGGCCTGTTCGGCTTTCTCCCAGTTCTCATCACTACCGATATACTTCTCTTTGTCGTCTGGATCTCTGAGTGAGACCTGGGTGACAAAGTCATTGAAGTCCAAAGTCTTAAATATATATAAAATGATATCAATCACCTTCAGGAATTCTTCCTTCAACTGATCCGGACGGCAGAAGATATGTGCATCGTCCTGTGTAAATCCACGTACACGTGTGAGTCCATGAAGCTCTCCACTCTGTTCGTAGCGGTAAACAGTTCCAAATTCGGCAAGACGAACAGGTAGTTCCTTGTAAGAACGGGGTTTGGATTTGTATATCTCGCAATGGGCGGGACAGTTCATAGGCTTCAGCAGAAACTCTTCACCCTCCTGGGGTGTAGTGATGGGCTGAAAGCTGTCTTTTCCGTATTTGGCATAGTGTCCGGAGGTCACCCATAATTCTTTTTGACCAATATGCGGAGTGATTACCGGTTCGTATCCGGTATCGCGCTGTACCTTCTTCAGGAAGTTTTCCAGCCGTTCCCTCAGCTGGGCTCCTTTAGGTAACCAGAGCGGTAGTCCGGGCCCCACCCTTTGTGAAAAAGTGAAAAGCTCCAGTTCCCTGCCCAGTTTCCTGTGGTCCCTCAATTTGGCCTGTTCAAGGAGCTCCAGGTGCTCCTCCAGCATCTTTGCTTTGGGGAAGCTAATCCCATAGATCCGGGTCAGCTGTTTCCGTTTTTCATCTCCCCTCCAGTAAGCACCAGCCACACTTAGCAATTTGATGGCCTTGATGGGGGAGGTGTCGGCCAGGTGTGGTCCCCTGCATAGATCTGTGAAATTTCCCTGGTGGTAGAAGGTGATGGTACCATCTTCCAATTCACTGATCAGTTCGGTTTTGTACTCATCACCCTTATCACCAAAGAATTGCATGGCCTCTTCCTTGCTTACCTCTTTTCTGGTATAGCCCTCTTTTTGGGAAGCCAAATCCTTCATTTTTTTCTCAATCTTACTCAGGTCGCCATCAGTAATCACTACCTCATCGCCAGGATCCACATCGTAGTAGAATCCGTTTTCAATGGCCGGTCCAATACCAAATTTAGTGCCCGGGTAGAGCGACTCGATGGCTTCGGCCATCAGGTGGGCCGATGAGTGCCAGAAGGCGTGCTTCCCATCGGGATCATCAAATTTGTTGAGTTTAATGGAAGCATCTTCCTGGATGGGGCGGTTCAGATCCCATAATTCGTCATTCACATTGACAGAGAGTACTTCGCGGGCCAGACTGTTGCTCAGGCTCCTGGCTATATCCAGTCCCGACACACCATGCTCAAATTGCCGTACCGATCCGTCGGGAAAAGTGATGTTAATCATTGAATAATCTTTTTTAAAAAACAGCGCAAAGATACGAAAACTATGGGGAAGCTTCAGAAACGGTGAATAAAATGTGGCATGTAGCCGGTTCACGGCTTTAGTTTTTAGTTAATTTGGCTAAAGGAAGGAAAAACCCTTCTGATATGCAATGTCATAGTTTGGCATGCTATTTGGATTTACTAAAGCAACAATGAAAAACCAAAT
>JAUVIT010000009.1 GCA_030592605.1 Bacteroidota bacterium | reverse complement strand
TTTTTATTGGAATCCATTTCCTTTAGGTGATGGAGGATGTCAACTTTGAGGAATACTTTAAACCAAGCGCCATGTTACGATTTGTTCCACTTCTTCTGTTTGTATTTATATTAAGTGCCTGTACATCCAATTCCGGATCGGAAACTACTGAAAGTACTGACTACGATTTCCCCTGGTACAATCCCGAGATTTCTTTTGAAGACCGGCTTCAACTGCTTATTGCAGAGATGACCATAGAAGAAAAGATAAGTCAGCTTAGCTATGATGCAGCAGCCATCGAGCGCCTGGGTGTACCGGAGTATAACTGGTGGAGCGAAGCGTTGCATGGTGTGGCACGGAATGGCAGGGCCACGGTCTTTCCCCAGCCCATTGGCATGGGAGCCACCTTTGACCGGGAACTGATTCATCGTGTTTTTACAGCTGTTTCCGATGAGGCCAGGGCAAAATTTACAATCTCTCAGGAGATAGGGAACTATGCACAGTATGCCGGGCTTACCTTCTGGACTCCCAATGTGAATATATTCAGAGATCCCAGATGGGGCAGGGGCATGGAGACCTATGGTGAAGATCCATTCCTTACTGCTCAGCTGGGTATGGAGGTAGTGAAAGGACTGCAGGGCGATCACGCGAAGTACCTGAAAGCGGGTGCATGTGCCAAGCACTACGCGGTACACTCGGGTCCGGAGGCACTAAGACATGAGTTTGATGCCATCACCACACTGAAGGACCTGCATGAAACTTACCTGCCCGCATTTAAGGCACTGGTAACTGAATCCAATGTGGAGTCGGTAATGGGTGCCTACAACAGGGTGCTGGGAGAACCAGCCTGCGCCAGCAAGCTGCTGTACCAGGATATTCTTATGGATGCATGGGATTTCAAGGGTCATTTTCTGAGTGATTGCTGGGCCATTCAGGATTTTCATTCCGGTCATATGGTGACCAGCGATGTGGCCGAATCAGCAGCCATGGCTCTTAACATGGGTGTGAGTCTGAATTGTGGAAACTCTTTTCCTGCCCTGAAGGAAGCACTGGACAGGGGACTGGTAACTGAAGCCACAATTGATGAGCGACTGGCCACCCTGTTTATCACCCGCTTCGAACTGGGATTGTTTGATCCTCCTTCCTGGAATCCCTACAGCGATATTAATGAAAGTGTGATCAACTCTGAGGAGCATGAGGAGATTGCTTATGAAGCCGCATTGAAGTCTATGGTGTTATTGAAAAACAATGGTGTACTTCCCTTAAAGAAGGATTTGAGAACCCTTTATATCACAGGTCCACAGGCCAATAATAGTACCGTATTATTGGGCAACTACTATGGCCTTAGCAACAGGCTTGTGAATATCCTGGAAGGGATCACCTCCAGGGTAAGTGCAGGTACCACTGTGGATTACCGGATGGGTGTGCTGGAGTACCGGGACAATGTTAATCCGGTCGATTGGGCCAGCGGAGGAGCTAAGGACCATGAGGCTACCATAGTGGTGCTGGGCATCTCTCAGTTACTGGAAGGGGAAGAGGGTGAATCTCTGGCATCTCCCAGCATGGGAGACAGACTTGATCTGAATCTCCCTGCCAACCAGCTTGAGTATCTTAGAAAATTGAAGGAGGGGCACGATAATCCGGTGATAGTGGTGATGACAGGTGGTAGTCCCATTACCATGCCTGAGGTGGAGGAGCTGGCCGATGCCATCCTGTGGGTATGGTATCCCGGTCAGGAGGGTGGTCTTGCAGTGGCTGATCTGATTTTCGGAAATGAAGTACCCTCGGGAAAACTGCCCATTACTTTCCCTGAATCGGTGGATCAATTGCCCCCTTACGAGGACTACTCCATGAAGGAACGCACCTACCGCTATATGACTTCCTCGCCCTTATATACCTTTGGTTACGGTCTCTCCTATACTGAGTTTTCTTTTAATGACCTCTACCTGGACAGGGAGGAGATTGCTGTGGATGAATCCCTTTTAGTTTCTGTCAAGGTGAAGAACAGTGGTGAAATGGATGCCGACGAGGTAGTGCAGCTCTATGTGTCTGTACCTGATCCGGAAGGTATTCAGCCCCGGTGGTCATTAAAAAACTTTACCAGAGTTTCTCTGGACAAGGGCTCGAGTACAGAAGTATCGTTCAAGCTGGACCGGCAGGCGCTGGAGCAGTTTGACCAGGATGGCGTGGCCCGGGTTGAACCGGGTGAATACACGGTATTTGTGGGAAATGGATCACCAGGACAGCGAAGCGAGGCCCTGGGTGTCAAGATGCTATCCACAAGCTTTCAGGTGAAATGAGAACATTCATATTTACCCCGATATTATTTGGAATACTTGTCCTGTGATTCAGCATATGGTCATTTTAGGCCTGCTTCACTAATAATCCGGGGTACAATGGCTTCCCATCCCACCGACATAAGGTGGATGCCGTTGATTCCAGTTTTTGATTTGATCGTTTGGATGATATCCAGGGCGATTTCCACACCCAGCTCTTCATAGTCATCCTCCCTGGCCGCATCAAAACGATCCAGGATGGACTGAGGTACCCTTACCCCCGGAATGTTGTGGTGCAAGTATTGGGCCATCCGATTGCTTCTGATGGGGGTGACTCCGGCAAGAATATAGACCTTATTCAGGATATTTCTCTTATCCAGGGCTTCCAGCCAGAGGTCCAGTCCATCAGGATCAAAAATCAGATTGGTTTGAAAGAACTGGGCTCCGGCATTGATTTTTTTCTCTTCCCGTAGCGCCTGGAAATTAGGTTCTGAGGCAAAGGGTGAAGCTGCTGCTCCCAGGAACAGTTTTGGAGATGATTTCATTTTTCGGCCGTCCAGGTAGATCGCCTCATCCCGCATTCTTCTAAGGATCCAAAGCATCTGTATGGCATCCATATCCAGGATATTCGTATTGCTGGTGGGTGTGGGGCCGATCCGGGCATTGTCGCCAGTAATGCAGAGCACATTATGTACCCCCATCACATTGGCTCCCATAATGTCGGACTGTAATCCACTGCGGGTTTTATCCCTTGCAGCAATCTGAAGTACAGGATCAGCTCCAAGTTCAGCGGCTATTTTGCTGCATGCCATGCTCGACATGCGTGGACTGGCAGAGGCGCTATCAGTAAAGTTAACAGCTGTTACCAGTTCATTTACCATGGCAATATCCCGCTTCAATTTTCCGGTGGCCGTACTGAGAGGAGGGGAGACTTCGGCAGTGATTACAAATTCCCCTGCCTTTAATTCTCTCTCCAGCCTGGAGAATGGCTCCGGGTATCCAGGCGCATGGTAGTTAGAATCACCTGCCCACCAGGTAGGTTGCCTGACCGGCTGAAAGACTGCTTCCCAGGATTCCCTTTTCTTTTCCTTATTGCCAGAGAAACGTGCTTTAATAAAGCTGCCTGTTCCATATTCCCGGATCGATCTGACCACATCACCCCATGTCTCTGTACCAACCTTGTCCCAGTCCAGGGGAGGCAGTACTTCAAGCAACATATGTTCACGTCCCATCTTGAATGAACGTTCATAGATCTTGTACCAGATGCAGGGACGGGTTTCATCCACATAGCATTTCTCCGGTGTGGATCCGCCGCATGGACCATTGCGCATTCCCTTGGGGCACTCCATGGGACAGATAAAGGCAGTCTCCTGCAACAGGCAGTTTCCGCACATCCTGCAGCCAAACATAGGTCCTTTGATCCAACGCTCAACTTTTCTCAGAATCCTTTTTCCAAAAGGTTCTCTCTTAAATGGAAAAAAGGGGGGCTGCCATCTTCTGCCCGGTGTAAACAACGCCATCTTTTATATTTTTTTCATCATTTCCATCATCTGATAATGCTCCGTAAACCGTATGGCATAGTCATCCTTTGCGCGGATCAGGTCCGCTGCCCTTACCATGGTGGTAATCTTATTGGGATTGGCAATGGGACAGGTCAATCCATTCCAGATCGACAACACCATGTGAGCCATGTTAAGCACATCCCTGTTGGGCAATCCGAAGGAGATGTTGCTGGCACCCTGGGTAATATTAAGTCCCAGCTTTTCGTGGACCAGCCTGATGGTTTCAAGGGTGACCAGGCAGGCATTGGGATCGGCGCTGACGGCCATGGCCAGCGGATCGATAACCACATCTTCTTCTTTGATCCCTTGTTTAATGGCCCTTTTCAGTATCTTTTCGGCAATCCTTAATCTCTTTTCAGGATCGTGTGTAATACCGTCATCATCCATGACCAACCCGATGATCGCAGCATCATATGCTTTCGCCAGCGGTAAGATGGCTTCAAGTGATTTTTCTTCACCATTAACTGAGTTAATCAGACATCTTCCTTCGATCACTTTTAAGGCTGCTTCGATGGCTTTGGGATTGGGCGAATCGATGCAGAGTGGGACATCCACTTCCTCCTGAATGGCCTTTACGGTTGCGGGAAGCAAAGCCGCATCATCCACGCCCGGATAACCGACATTTATATCCAGCACATCGGCCCCTGCTTCAATCTGGCTTTTGGCCAGCTGGATGGCTAATTCAAAATTGTTCAGAGACAGGGTTTCCACCAGTTTTTTTCTCCGGGTGGGATTGATGCTTTCTCCAATAACAACAACCGGTCCTTCTGTGTCTATGATCAGCTCCTGTGATTTACTTTTAAGAATGGTTTTCATTTGATTCTTTTTATTTGGTACATTTTACATAAGTCCGGTAATGTTCCCGTAGTTATCTATACTGATATTTTCAGATGCGGGATGCGCCGGCAGACCCGGCATCCGCATGATCGATCCGGTTATAGGAATCAGGAATCCCGCCCCTGATGCTATTTCAATCTCTCTCACAGTGATAATGAAATCCTTAGGTCTTCCAAGCAACAAAGGATTGTCTGAAAGTGACTTCTGTGTCTTGGCAATACATATAGGCATCTGGTCCAATCCCAATTCTGATATCTTCTTCAGGTCCTTTTTAGCCTGGGATGAATAGTCCACATGTTCGGCACCATAAATTTTTGTGGCCAGGGTTTCAATCTTCTTCTTTACCGGCCAACTCCAGTCATACATGGGATCAAATATAGGAGGATCGGTCTCCACTACTTCAATCACTTTGTGTGCCAGATCAATGGCTCCTTCTCCTCCTTTGGCCCAGAGATCAGCCACAGCGCACTTCACTCCAAGATCCTGTGCTTTTTCCTGAATGATCCGGACCTCTTCATCCGTATCAGAACTGAAGCGGTTGATAGCAATTACAGGAGTTACATTGAATTGTTTAATGTTTTCCAGGTGCTTTTCCAGGTTCGGCAATCCTTTCCTGAGCGCATCGCAATCAGGTTCCGTCAGCATCTTCAGATCGGCTCCGCCATGGTATTTTAAGGCCCTTATGGTCGTAGTTAAAACAACTGCCTTTGGAGAGAGACCAGCACTTTGACACTTGATATCGAAAAACTTTTCGGCTCCCAGGTCAAATCCAAACCCGGCTTCTGTCACTGTATAATCTGAGAAGGTCATTCCCATTCGTGTGGCTATCACCGAATTGGTTCCCTGAGCAATATTGGCAAAGGGGCCTCCATGTATGATGGCAGGATTTCCTTCAATGGTCTGCACCAGGTTGGGTTTGATGGCATCTTTGAGCAGTGCCGCCATGGCACCACCAGCATTCAGGTCGCGTGCGTAAATTGGTTTCTTTTGGAACGTATAGCCGATGAAGATATTTCCCAGCCTGATCTTCAGGTCATGCAGATCAGCAGCCAGGCAGAGGATGGCCATGATCTCTGATGCTGCGGTAATATCAAATCCTGTTTCCCTTGGGATACCTGATGTGGTTCCACCCAGTCCGACGATAATTCTTCGCAGCGACCTGTCGTTCATATCCACAACCCGTTTCCAGGAGATGGTTCGTGGATCCAGCCCAAGACCATTGGTTTTACTTTGAATGTTATTATCTATGACTGCTGCCAGCAGGTTGTGGGCCTTTTCAATGGCTGAAAAATCCCCGGTAAAATGCAGGTTGATGTCCTCCATGGGAAGTACCTGTGAATAGCCTCCCCCTGTGGCTCCGCCTTTGATTCCAAATACAGGACCAAGTGAAGGTTCTCTCAGAACAACAGTAGTTTTCTTACCTACCTTGTTCAATCCTTCAGACAAGCCTATAGAAACAGTGGTTTTACCTTCTCCTGCCGGGGTGGGAGAGATAGCGGAAACCAGGATCAGGTTGCTTTTCGCTACCTTCTTCTCATCAATGTATGAGAGGGGAATTTTTGCTTTATACTTGCCATACATCTCAATATCATCTTCGCTCACTCCAAATTTCTTTGCGATTTTAGAGATGTGGTGAAGATCAACTTTTCTTGCAATATCCAAATCGGTCATAGTCGTATATCTTATATGTTAATTGCTTAGTTAATAGGATGCTGTTTACGCAGATAGATGAACCAATAGGCCAGGCCCACGAAAAAAGCCCCCCCAATGATGTTTCCAATGCTTACCGGAAGAAGATTCGCAATGAAATAGTGGCTCCAGGTGAGGGATCCGAATTGATCAGGTGATGTACCGATTATGCTCCACAGCACTGGATCGCCCAGCTCTTTTACCATGATACCCATAGGTATGAAATACATATTGGCCACACTGTGCTCAAAGCCTGCGGCAACAAAGGCCGTGATGGGAAAGATGATCGCCAGTATTTTACCATGGGCTGACCTGGCGCTGTAACATAGCCAGATGGCCAGACAGACCAAAATATTGCAGAGTATCCCCAGCACAATGGCCTGAATGAAACCCAGCTGGCATTTTGCCTCAGCAATGTGCAATATATTGGAGCCAATTACACCTTCTCCGAACAGATAGTGGCCCGATAGCAGCATGAGGATAACGATTGAGAATGCACCAAACATGTTACCCATATAAACGATGAGCCAATTCAGAAGTACCTGTTTTGTGGATACTTTCCGACTTGCCCAGGCCATGCTAAGGAGGTTGTTTCCTGTAAACAGTTCGGCTCCCCCCACCACCACAAGAATAAGACCGAGACTGAAGGCGACTCCTCCCAGCAGTTTTGTGATTCCAAATGCCATGGTCGATCCCGATGTAACCAGGGTGGTGAAAACAGCACCGAATGCAATAAAAGCCCCTGCAAGAACTGCAAGAACTGCTGTTTTCATAACATCCTGGTGAGCTTTTGATACGCCAATGTTTTCAGCTGCCCGCGCCATCTCTGGTGGTAGCAATGCATCCACGGATCTTGAATAAGAATTGTTTTCCATCTATTCGCTTAGGGTCTTGTTTGTAAGATGTTCGGCAATATCAACCTACAAATATATTCTGGTTTCCGTGGGTAAACGATCATCATAGTTACCCTATGCTAATGCTATATTTGCAAATAAATGACAAAAGGTTAAAATTACCGGCGTAATTTTCTGAACTGGGTTGGGGTCTTGTTAATGAACTTCCTGAATTGCTTGTTGAAATGGCTCAGGTTGTTGAATCCGCAATCATAACTGATGTCAACTATGTTCAGATCCGTGTTCAGAAGCAACTGGCATGAGTAGTCAATCTTAATCTTGTTCAGGTATTCAAAAATTGTTAATCCGGTGGAGGATTTGAAAAACCTGCAGGCTGAGGCTGGTGCCATATGTACGATATCTGCTACTTCATGAAGGTCTATATCATTCTGGTAATTTTTCATGAGGAATTCGTGGATGCGGTTCACCCTGGAATTGGTTGTTTTAAATTTGGTTTTCACATATTCGGCACTGGCCAGGTAGGAAAATGAGTCGCTCCTTCCAATAAGATCCATGATCTCGTAGAAAAACATCAATCGTTTTATGCGGTTCAAATAGGGGAGCTGCAGCATGATCTTGCTTACTTCATTCAATGTTGTTCCGGTAATCCTGATCCCTCTTTCTGATAGGTTAACAGCTTTCCGTACATGATCAAATTCAGGTAGCCCTGTGAGTCCTGCAGGCAATATGTCGTTGTCAAAGAGCATGTATACAGACTCGAGGGTTCTTCCGGAATGTTGCCTGCCGCGGGATTCTTCAGAGAACCATACATGGGGTATCCGGGGACCGATGAAAATCAAATCACCAGGATGGAATGCTTCAATGGAATCGCCAACAAGTCTCTTTCCCGAGCCTTCAGTAATAAAGCTTAGTTCAAACTCCTGGTGGTAGTGCCAATGGCTCTTATCGATATGGTCCTGAAATATGCCGATATAGAAAGATTCATCAGGATTTAGCTTGATCTGTTCCATTAACTTCCTCATGCTAATTTTATTTTGTATAAAAATAATGAATCGGTCAATATAGCATCATAAATTGTGAAAGAAATATCAATCAGTTAGATTGTAATGGCTAATTTTACATGTTGAATAAATAACAATTTTAACTAAATCCTGAAGTAATGGAGTCCATTTTAGCACAACTTGGTGAAGCCGTAGAATTTGGTAAAGTAGATAAAAATTCGCCTTATCCACCTAATTTGAAAGGTCAGGATGGAGCAGATGAACTGGCCAGAGAGGCCCTTGATACAGGGGTTCCACCCGCCAGCATTCTCACCGATGCGCTGGTCCCAGCCATGGATCGTGTGGGACAAAAATTTTCTGAGAATAAAATCTTTGTTCCTCAGATGCTTATGTCTGCAAAAGCAATGAGTGCAGCGATGGCTCATCTGAAACCCTTCTTTCAATCTGGCGATGTGAAGTCTAAAGGGACCTTCATTATCGGAACTGTCAAAGGAGATCTTCCCGATATCGGGAAAAACCTTGTGGCTATGATGGTAGAGGGAGGAGGCTGGACCATTATCGATCTGGGTGTGGATGTGAATGAAGATACCTTTAACCAGACCCTTGCTGATAATCCTGGTGCTATTGTTGGGCTATCTGCACTTCTCACAACTACCATGGCTAACATGGAGGTGATCGTTACAAAGATAAAAGAGGCTCACCCGGATACAAAAGTACTTGTGGGTGGTGCGCCATTAACTGACGACTTCCGGGCTAAAATTGGGGCTGATTTTTACTCTCCCGATCCCCGCGGTGCAGTGGAGTATCTGAAAGAGCTTGCTGCGTAAGGTCTTGGAAACAGTAAAGATACGGCTATTCCCCCAGGGTAAGATAGTACAGGCCAGACGAGGTTCACCCTTAAGGGATGTCCTACATCAATATGGGGTAGAGTTTCCATGCGGGGGCAAGGGAACCTGTGGGAGATGTGCTGTTCGTATTCTGGATGGAGAGGTAACAACGGATCCATATCACACCAGGCGATTGCAGGAATTAAAACTGGACCCGGAATGGAGGCTTGCTTGCCTAAGCAGGTGCGACAGTGACCTGGTGGTGGAGGTGGAACAGTATGAAACCATCATTCAGGCAGATGAAACCCCTTTTAAATTTGAGCCAGGTTCAGGCTTTGGAGTTGCTGTGGACCTAGGAACCACTACACTGGTGGCACAGTTGATCGATCTGAAAACTGGTCATATCCTGGCTGTTGAAACCGGGATAAATCCACAGGCAAAATTTGGCGGTGACCTGATTACCAGGCTTGAAGCTGCGCTTTCACATGGACCTGAAGAGTTGACAAGCATCATCCGGAACCGGATATGGCAAATGATTGCTGCTTTGTGTGCCGGCAGAACCGTCAAGCTTGAGAAGGTTGTTATTGTGGGGAATACAGTGATGCAGCATTTCTTCTGTGCATCCGATATTCGTCCCCTCTCCTTTTATCCGTTTGAATCACAGGATCTGGGGATGAAAACATTTACCTCCTTGGAACTGGGATGGAACATTTCCTGTACTGAGATCAGTTTCTACCCCTCCATCGGAAGTTTTGTGGGGAGTGATATATTAGCCGGTATCGTTGCAACCGGGATGTATAACAGGGAGGCCTATTCTGTATTAATCGATCTGGGGACTAACGGCGAGATTGTGGTTGGAAACCGGGATCGCATGCTGTGTGCCTCCACCGCTGCCGGTCCGGCTTTTGAGGGAGCACGAATTTCCATGGGAATGCTGGCCACCACCGGGGCCATTGCTTCGATCACGACTGTTCAAAATAGAACCGGTTGCAGGGTCATAGGAGATGCTGAACCCAGGGGGATCTGTGGGAGTGGGTTGATTGATGCGGTGGCTGTGTTCCTGGAAGAGGGATTCCTGGGGGAGTTCGGGGAGATTCTTTCCGGTGAACAGGAGATTATGATCTCCCCACCGGTCACAATTTCACAGAAAGATATTCAGGAGTTTCAACTGGCAAAGGCGGCTCTGGCTGCAGGCCTTAAGATACTTTTGAGGGAGCATAACATAGGAGTCGATGATATTAAGGATGTCTACATTGCAGGTGGTTTTGGGACCTATATCAACCTCGAAAACGTGATCAGGACCGGAATGCTCTTATGTCCAGCGGAGAAGATGCATAAGCTGGGAAATTCGGCCCTGACCGGAGCCAAGATGTTATTGTTTTCCGATTCTCAACTCACTGATGATATCCTGGACAAAACAAGCCATGTGAATCTTGAAGGAGATCCTGATTTCCAGGATATTTTTATTGAAAATATGGGATTCTATAATCCTGATATAGAGCGCTGAATATCCATCCAACTAAGCCCGGGCCAGTTTTCTGAATCCACATAAGCCTGGACAGGTCCCGGGGTACTTCTGCCTTCTTCTATATACCGCCTCAGTAATGCTGACAGCTCATCTGCAATTTCCGGGTACTGGTCCACCAGGTTTTCTGTCTCCCCAATATCTTTCTCCAGGTTGTAAAGCTGGAAGGGGGGCAGGGACCCGATTTCGGGTGCATCTGGTTTGGGATCGCTCCATCCGCCTGAGCCCGGACAAAGAATTAGTTTCCAGGGTCCTTTCCTGATGGCAAAGGATCCGTTAACGGAGTGGTGCACAGTGGCCTCCCGGACCACTTCTTCACTTTCTCCCAGCAGAGCAGGAAGAAGCGAATAAGAATCCACTCCTGCAGAAGGAGCCACTTCCGCATCGGTAATCTCTGCCACGGTAGCCAGCAGGTCCGTCAGGCAGACCACCTGGTGGTTCTCAGTGCCCGCTTTAATTTTTCCGGGCCATCTGGCAAGGAAGGGAACCCGGTGTCCGCCCTCAAAAATATCAGCCTTGTGTCCCCTGAAATGGAAGCTTGGATTATGTCCGTATCTGGCCAGTTCCGTGTAGTTTGCCTCGGGCGAACAACCATTATCGCTGGTAAAGATAATAAGAGTGTTCTCTGAGATCTCATGATCTTCAAGCGATTTCAGGATCTGTCCCACTGTATAATTCACCTGCAGCATAAAATCGCCATAGGCATTGGTACTACTCTTCCCTTTGAATTCATCTGTTGGCAATATAGGGGTATGTGGTGCGGGGAGAGGAAAGTACAGGAAAAAGGGCTCAGAGGGTTTAGCTTCCATGTGCCTGTCTATAAAAGCCACGGCTTTGCTGGTCAGCACTGGTAGCACCTGCTCGTGCTCAAAATCATCGCCCGTCAGCCCCTTTCGCCACCAGCTGTATTTCGAGATATTTTGGGTATACTTGACGGGGACCATGGTTGGCCGGTCATTCTCAATATAAACATAGGGAGGAATATCCAGGGAGGCGGTAATTCCGAAGAAATAGTCAAAGCCTAAGGAGGTGGGACCACCGATCACTGTCTTGGAAAAATCGACGCTATCCGGATCTGCTGCATGGTACTGCCAGCCTAGCCCCAGGTGCCACTCGCCCACACAGGCAGTGGTGTAGCCCTTTTCCTGGAGCAGTTTTCCAACGGTGGTCTCTTCCTGCTGGATAAGTGGCGGATCCCAGCTCCACAGCACTCCCTGTTTCAGACTTGTCCGCCAGGAGTAACGTCCTGTCAGCACTCCGTAGCGGGTGGGGGAGCAGACCGCAGAGCCTGTATGTGCATCGGTAAACCGTATCCCTTCCTTTGCGATCTGATCAATATAAGTGGTTTCCCAGGCCGATTCGGGATTCATGGCTGATACATCCCCATATCCCAGGTCATCGGCCAGGATATAGATGATATTGGGTGGGGTTTCTACAAATCCCTGCTTGCAACTTAAGCTTAGGATAGTGAGGAGAACAGGGATGATTAAGATGGTCAGCAGATTCTCTCTGATTCGCATATCTATGGTTTTTGTGGTGATTCAATCACTTGTTTTACTCCGTTTTCGATGCGGAAAAGGGTGGGCTGACTTTGCCTGTTTCCAAGTACGTCGAAGGAGATGCTGCCAGTAACCCCTCTGGAGAATTCCGATTTTGAAAGGTAATCTGTTATTGTTTCCCGCTTGGTTCCTACCTGGTGAATGGCGTTGATCACCAGGTTTACAGCATCGTACATATAGGCGGAGCGGCTGTCCGGCAGAGAAGCATGCTGTTTTTTGTTGAAGCTGGGGGCGACCAGACAGACACCTTCATAATCTTTCCAGGTGGCTCCTCTCTTCTCTGCACCTATGGTAAAGTGGAGCGTTCCGTATTTTTTAAGGTCAGGATTTACTTGTCCAAGGCTTATAATAAGATCCTTTATGCAATCTGCATCAAAAGGAATCACAAGGTGATCCAGATCACTGTTAAGTATTTTCTCAATGGCGCCTCTTTGGTGATGGTTCGTTGTGTCCAGTTCAATGACCAGGGGTGGCATCCCGGTCTCACGGGCCACTGCTTTTGTGAGACTTTTGACAGCATACCTGGTATCGTAGTCTTCGGTGGAGAGAATGCCGATTTTTTCTCCTCCCTCCTTTTTGATCTGCCTGAGAATGGCAGCAGACTGCTGATTATCGTTGGGTACCACTCGCATAAACCAGGGAACAAAAGCCTGGGAGAGTGTTGGCTCAGTGGCGAATGTTTCGATATAAGTAAGGTGCGTTTTGGTAGCTACCTGTTCGGCCAAGTGCCCGTTTCTGCCATCCAGAGCGCCAATGATGGCACGCACCTTGTCCTCGTACACCAGGCTGACCGATTCTTTAGAGCCTGCGCCCCAGAATCCTTCAGCGGTACGAATCACCAGCTTGAATTCCTGGTTCATATAACCGCCTGCAGCATTGGCCTGTTTAATGGCAAGTTCTGCAGCATTGATTACATCGTTTTGAGAGTGATCCGGGAGAAGCAGTCCAATGGCTATATGTTCTTGAATCTGACTCTGCGACACACCTTTAAAAGGCAGAGAGAGTGCCAATATAACAAGGTATGGTGCAAGCCGGCTCAATGCCTGACAGTTTTAAAGCACGTGAATGGTGCGGCCAATAGCCTCGGCAACTTTTCGGAGGTCCCCCATCATCATCCCGAACTCTTCAGGATAGAGTGATTGCGAACCATCGCACAGCGCCTCTTCGGGCCTGTAGTGCACCTCCATCAGGAGTCCGTCTGCACCAGCAGCTATGGAGGCTTTTGCCATGGTGGCTACCAGCGATCGCACCCCTGTTCCGTGACTTGGATCCACAAGCACAGGCAGGTGGGTACGTTGTTTGAGAACAGGAATGGCATTCAAATCGAGGGTGTAGCGGGTAGAAGATTCAAAGGTCCGTATACCTCTTTCGCACAATATCACCTGTGTATTACCCTGCGAAAGGAGATATTCGGCTGCATGCAGGTACTCATCGATGGTGGCCATCATTCCCCTTTTCAGAAGAATCGGCATTGAGGTCCGTCCTGCCTCCTTTAAAAGCGGGAAGTTCTGCATGTTCCGGGATCCGATCTGCAGCATGTCTGCGTATCTGGCAACCGTCTCAACCTGCCGGGTATCCATCACTTCGGTGACCACCGACAGGCCTGTCTCATTTCTGGCTCTTTCGAGCATCTCCAGGCCTTCCTTACCAAGACCCTGGAAGCTGTATGGGGATGTACGCGGCTTAAAGGCGCCGCCTCTCAGGATTGAGGCACCTCCGGCCCTGACACTTTTGGCCGTTTCGGTAAGCTGCACCTCGCTCTCAACAGCACATGGCCCGGCCATGATCACAATCTCCTTGCCGCCAATCCTGATTCCGTTGACATCGACTATCGTTCCCTCCGGTCTGGCACTTCTTCTGACCAGTTCGGGGTCATCTGTTTTGATTAAAGTTTCGATACTGCACGAATCTGTTTCCATCTCTCTATAGGTTTATCAGTAGTTGTTTTATTTCCATTTCC
>JAUVIT010000062.1 GCA_030592605.1 Bacteroidota bacterium | reverse complement strand
CCAGATATTCTTCTGCATATACATCCGAAACCACGCGTGCCACATCGGCTAGCGCCATGGCAGGAGCGGTCGGACTCATATCGGCCGCAATAACTTTTCCTGAGCCACCAGTTGCTTCCTTAAAATACTCCAACAGGTAGTTGCGCCTTCCGGCACATGTAAATAGTACGTTCATAATCAGTGCATTAAATTCATAAGGCCTCCGGTATGCCAAAAAACCAAAGGTCCACTCTCTTGTTCCCTGGATAAAAGATCCAGCATTCCATAGAAAGCTTTCCCGGTATAGATATTGTCCAGTATCAGTCCCGTTTCACGGGCCATCCTGCTGGTAAATTCTGTCAGTTCCCGGGTATATTGTCCATACGCTCCAAAAGTATAGCGATCATCAAAATAAATATCATCCTGGTAAGTCTCCGGAGATGGATCCACGAAAGCCAGGGATTCCAGGATGGCCTTATGTCCTCTTTCTTTTGTTCTGGCCACTGAAATTCCCCGGATTCGGGTTTGGGACCAACCCAGCATCCGACATCCGGCCAGCAGACCCGCCTGGGTAGAGCCTGTTCCCGATGCCAGAAAAATACTCTTTGGTGGATCTTTCCCGGGCCAGACCTCCTGAAACTCCTGCATGGCTTCTTTATAAGCCATTACACCCGGACGATTATGACCTCCTCCGTAGAGATAGTAGGGCCGCTTCCCCATGTCGATCAGTTCCTGCATGGCGCGGTCCATGGCGGGACCAATGTCATGGCCATCCACAAATTCCAAAAGAGCTCCGCTCCTTTGCATCAGCAGGGCATTCCCTTTCTCTGCAAGGAATTGTTCCTGTGAACCATGCAGAACAAGCTTACACGTCCATCCCCTTTCTGCACATGCAAGTGCCACTACCCGGCAATGATTGGATTGTATGCCCCCTGTACTTACGACCGCATCGAAACCGCCTTCTTCAATTTCTGCCAGAATATGTGTCATTTTCCTTGCCTTATTTCCACCATAAAACAGGGGATAGAGGTCATCCCTGACCACGTATAGCGGCTGTCCCAGGGGACTCCTGGAAGCGGAAATAAGGTCAAGTAGCATCTTCCTGGCTTTGATTTTGCTTTCGGTAATCATCAAAATCCGGAACCGTCTCACTACTTACTTCCAGCACATCGTGCTGACCCAGTACTTCGCCAACGGTCTTGAACAGGATCCGGATATCCAGGCCAAAACTCAGCTTCTCCACATATTCAACATCCATTTCAAGTCGTTTGTCCCAGTTCAGCAGATTTCGTCCGTTTACCTGTGCCCAGCCTGTGATTCCCGGCCGTACCTGGTGACGCTTCATCTCCCTCTCTGTATAATAAGGAAGATACTTCACTAACAGGGGACGGGGGCCGATCACGGACATGTGGCCCCGCAGCACGTTATACAATTCCGGCAATTCATCCAGACTGGTCCTGCGCAGAAAACGGCCCAGGGTCGTAATGCGCAACTGGTCCGGTAAGAGTTCCCCCTTGGCGTCGCGCTCATTGGTCATGGATCTGAATTTCACCATCTTAAACACCCTGCCCCCCATTCCGGGACGCTCCTGAGTAAAAAATACCGGGCCTCCCAGTTTGATGCGTATAAGGATCATCAGCACAAGCAATAGCGGAGACAGCAACAGCATTGCCATCAGAGAAGAAAGGAAGTCAAACCACCGCTTGATATATCTGTACATAGAAATATATTTGATAATAAAGATACGCCTTATCGCCGGTTCCGGAGGTCCGCGGGCAATTCTTCCAGGTGTTTCTCCAGCACATGCTTTAATCCGGTATCAATGGGGATTTGCCATAAAATCTTGCACCAGTTGTGATTTCCCTCCAACAATTCCGGTCCTTTTTCAGTAAGCACCACATCCCAACCGATGGCCCGGTTTTCGGGCCTGTGCAAGGAGGCACGCTTTACCAGGTCGAGGCACTGGTCCCATAAGGGTATCTGATATCCTTCCAATTTTATTCCGGATATCGGATGATCACTTACCCTGTCCTTAGTGATATCACTATATATCCCGAGTCCGTTGAGCTTGCCCGTTTCCAGGTCCACCGATGTGGCAATGTTCCCGGAGGCCAGGTTATCCACCCAGGTATTCACGCTTATGCGCATGCGGGCACCCAGAATCTCCACCTCATTATCTTTGTTTACCTGAGAGATGATCCGGACCGTATTTACCCCGGAATCTGATAAACGGCTTATATCCGGATGCTGGACTATAAACTCTTCAGCCAGATCAAAACCCTTGGATTTCATGTATTTATATAAAGAATCAAAGTCGTGGCCGGCCGCCTTTATAATTTCCACATCCCAGCCACACTGACCCAGTGAGTCCTTGACCACGATCTTTCCTGTGGGATTTTCGAGCACGATCCGGGCCTTTTCTGTGTGTTTCTGAATATCATCCAGGGTGCAAACAGCATGGAGGACAAATGAGTCATAGATCTCATAGAAAAGTATCTTATTCTCCAATATATTCCGGGTGCTTTTTGGATTCATGATCAGGTCATACTCATACTTATAACCGGTGCCCACCCATCGGGCACGTTCGGCAGGGTCCTTTTCAAAGAACCTGAAAAGGAAATAGTCAATTGCCCCAATGTTATACTTATACACACACCTGATGTTATCGCAAAACAGGCTTAAGGTACTCCTCCCTGTTTGCTTTCGGGCATAGCGGTAAAATTTCTTGTATTTGGGCCAATCCATTTTTTTGAAGTAGTAAGCCAGGTACTTGCTTCGCCTTATAAAGTCTTTACATTTCATACACTTGATTCTAAAGGGTTACAATAGATGTCATAATATTTCCGGGCATTCAGGTAGGTGAAGTTTCCGGAATTCGTCAGAGCATTGTTCTTCAGCTGTATCAGCTCCTTTGGATTGTCCTTCAGGTTTCTGATATAGCTGGTCATCTCGTCCACCTGGATTCGTGTAAAGGAGCTTCCGATCTTGAGTTCTTCCACGAAATGTGCCAGCTCAGCTTCAGGAGAACCAATCACCATGAAGGCTGAGCCCACTGCCAGCAGGTTATATGTTTTACTGGGGATGCTAGAGGTGGCCACTTTTTCATCCAGGATCACCACGGAAAGATCTGCTGCAGAAAGAGAATTGGGTATCTCTGAATCAGGTTGAAATGGCAGAATCAGACAATTTCCCAGTTTTCGACTGCTGATCTCCGCGTCAATAAACTGGTAGCGCTTACCCCGCCCTATAATCAGGAAAAAGATATCTTCATCCTCCCGCATATGTTCCGCCACCTCCAGCAGGGTTTCCACATTATGGGTGTATCCAATGTTTCCGGAATAGCTAATAACGAACTTACCCTCAAGATTATGCTCCCTGGCAAAGGGATTTTCTTCCCGAAGTACGGGTTTCATATCCGTCAATCCCGACCAGTTATTGATCACCTGTATTTTTTCTGCGTCAACATACTGTAACAGGCTGTGCTTCATTCCCTCTCCCAGGGTATATATCCTGTGGGCTTTTTTGAATAGCTTTCTGTTCCACCTGCCCCATGCCCGGAAAATCCAGCTGCTTTCCTTAATATTGGCAATCTTCAGACTTTCAGGATAAAGATCGTAAACGAGAACGCTGAATCGATTTCTCAGGAAGAGAGATAAGAGGTAGGCGGTAGGAGGAATGGTGGTGTAAAATACCTCGTAGGATCGAAAGCGAAATAATAAAAGAAAGAAGACCTGTATGGTGGCCCTGATCCAGGACAGAAACTTCACCAGCGGCTTCCCCCTGTTGTACCGGGCAATTTTCACCTGTTTCACCTTCTCGTGCAGCTCGATATCCTGAACCCTCACGCTGCCGGTCAAAAGAGCAACCCGATCGAAATGACCGGCAAATGCATTGACAATGTCAATGGTTAAATAGCCGGTGGCCTGATTTATAAATACAATTTTCTTCATCTTCTATCAATGGGGACCTCGGTAAATATGCTTAACAGTCGCTCAGCCGCCTGTTTCACCCGCACCTGGTATTCAGCATAAGGCTCTGAACCCGGTTCACGATCCGGGTAAGACATCAGGAGTGATCCCAGCTGGCCGGCATCAAGGGGATCGAAGTATGATCCCCTGTCCCCAAGCTGCTCTTTGTTCACCGGCAGAGCTGCAGCGATAACGGGAACCTGCAGTGATTTTGCATCTTCAATTACTGTACTCCATCCCTCAAATAAACTGGGCTGCACAACAGCGCGGGCATGCTTCATTATCAGTAATTGCTCAGCTCTGGGGATCACGCCCAGCAAACTGATCTGCTCCCTTAAACCATTCTCGTTGATCAGCTGATGCAATTCGGCCAGATAGGGTGAATCCGAGGCCTTTGGAAATTTCCCGGTTATGGCCATATGGATGACTTTCCCCTTTCCTTTCATCTCTGCCATGGCCTGCAAGACCACCCTGTGATTCTTATGTTTATGGAACTGGTTTGAGACCAGGAAATAATCCTCCGGTAAATCGTATTTCCTTCGAATCTCCTCAAAATTTTCCTCGGGAAGAATGTCCAGGATGGATACAAAATGGTAGACTGGCATGTTCATATCCTCTCTAACCCGGTAATACCGATGGAAGTCTTGCTTAACAGCTTCACTGGATACCACCAGATCATCTGCATTCCGCAGCATAAGTTTCAGACGGATATTACGTTGCAGGATGTTTAGTCTCGTAAAGAACTCCGGGTAATACTTGTGTTGAAGATCGGCATACCAGGCAATAATTCTGACTTTCGTTTTGTTCCTGACGGGAAAATCCCAGGCGGGATACAGCACATCCACCTGCCCTGTGCTGATCAAACCTTCATAAAACATATTCCTGCCTTTTAACCAGGAACGCAGACTCCCCTTCCATGCAGAAGGGAAATTCCACTCATAAAGGCTCAGGTAGGGATAAGAAATCCCATGAACACGATCCTTAAGATCTGGACGGTAGAACACAAGGATTTCCGGTTTTTTTTTGTCGTCCAGAAAGTCCAGTGTCTTCACCAGATTAAGCAGGTAAATAATTCCACCCATCCAGGAGGGATGAAAATTAAAGACCAGGCCCAGCCTTACCCTTTTATCAACAGTCACATCACCCATTAACGGTCCAGTTTTAACTTCCTTGACAGTATCTTTTTTTCGTTGGGATAGTTCCAGGCATCCCAGGGAAAGTGCTCCCCGTTGACCCACTTCTTCCAGCGTTCCACATCAGATTTAAGCATGATTTCGGCCAGCCCGCTAAACTTGGTAAGTGGTTCCCATCCCAGCTTTTCCCTACCTTTATCATAATTACCCTTCAGGTAACGAACATCAACTGGTCTCATAAAGCGTTCATCGATACGAATGTATTTCTCCCAGTCCAGTCCCACATGGTCGAAGGCAACCTCCAAAAATTCCCGGATGGTGTGGGTTTCATTGGTGGCAACTACATAATCATCAGGTTCGTCTTGCTGCAACATCAGCCACATGGCTTCCACATATTCAGGAGCATAACCCCAGTCTCTTTTAGCATCGATGTTCCCAAGTTCAATATAGTCCTCCAGGCCCAGACTTATCTTGGCTACTGCATTGGTAATCTTTCTGGTCACAAACTCCAGACCCCGTATAGGGCTCTCATGATTAAACAATATACCGTTGCAGGCAAACAGGCCATAACCCTTCCGATATATCTTAACCATGCTATGGGCATATAGCTTGGCTGCGGCATACGGACTGGAGGGTTC
This sequence comes from Bacteroidota bacterium, assembly GCA_030592605.1. Taxonomy (GTDB): domain Bacteria; phylum Bacteroidota; class Bacteroidia; order Bacteroidales. The sequence goes on along the minus strand of JAUVIT010000062.1, from coordinate 2,118 downwards.
GAACAGGGTGTCCTCAGACTGCTCGGTGAACAGGTTGTCTCCATACATCTCACTGGTAGAGGCCTGATAGAATCTGACATCAGGGGCAATGTTCCGCATGGCTTCCAAAAACTTCACCACCCCCAGGCCGGTAATTTCGGCCGAGGCCAGGGGTTGCTCAAAGGAGGCCCCAACAAAGCTCATGGCAGCAAGATTATAGATCTCATCTGGTTGGGCAATTTTTATGGCCTCTGTAATGGAAAAGCTATCCAGAAGATCCACTGGCAGCAGTTCTACTTTATCAAAAATGCCCAGGTATTGAAGCCTCCAGAAATTCGGAGTTGAAAGTCGTCGGTAGGTTCCAAAAACCCTATACCCTTTCTTTAATAGAAAATCGGCCAGATAGGCACCATCCTGCCCGGTTATTCCTGTAACGAGTGCATGTTTCATTCTATTTCTTATAATAGTTATAATAGGTTTCCAGGCCACTGGTGATATCCACCGAAGGCTGGTATCCAAAGGACCTGAGTTTGCTAATATCAGCTTTCCAGTTTACCGGATCCCCCTTTCTTGAGTCGCCTGAAAAAGTGTATGAGATTTCTTTATTGAATAAACTAAAAAAAACGGAGACCGCATCCTTGATGAAAATTTCTTCCCCATTGGCCACATTGATCACATCGGCATTGAAATCGGAGTGTTCATACACCAGCTCAATCACTCTGAAAAGATCTGTAACAAAGATAAAATCCCGGGATTCCATTCCCGTCCCAAACAGTGAAAATGCCTGTCCGGAATTTGCCTTCTGCAGGAGGTCCCAGAACAACTGTTTTTGCTGGCCCGGACCGTAGACTGAGAAAATCCGCAGGGAACAGGTGGGGATCTTATGAAACTCGTAAAATTCGCGGCATATTTGTTCAGATTGCAGTTTATGTATGCCGTAAGGGGATAGCGGATCGGGTACAGCAGCTTCGCTCACAGGCAAAGACACCGGGTTTCCATAAACGGCCGCACTGGACAGATTGATAAAACGACAGTTGCGCTGCTCATTCCGGATGGCTTCCAGGAGTTTAAATACATTCACCGTATTCAGGTAGTAGTCCCTGATGGGGTTCTTCAGAGAGGCTGGTACACTGGCAGCTCCGGAACAGTTAACACATAAATCATACTCCTGCTGTTTAAACACACTGCCAAAGTCAGAATTGCTTGAGTCGATCAGGAAATACCTTTCCGTATTCACATAGTCCACCACCACGTCTGCTCCCCAGACCTCAGCTCCGCGCTCCTGGAAATATTTACAAAGATGCTGCCCTATAAAACCTTTTGAACCGATAACAATTACTTTCATCCCGATGGCTTTTATGTCAGTAATACCTGGTAAAACTCTTCACAAATCTGTTCCCTGGAAAAGCGCTTAATGCTATCAAGGGCCTGCTTTCCCATCTGCTCCCGAAGCTCCACATCATCCATCAGCCGGGCAAGTTTATCCTCGAAGTCGGCCGCATCAAACAGGGGTGACAAATATCCGTTCCACCCGTCACGAATCATCTCGGACGGACCGGCCACGCAATCAAAGGCCACAACCGGCAAACCGGCCGACATGGCTTCTCCGATGACATTTGGAAAACCTTCCGAAGAAGAGGTAAAAGCAAAAATGGAAGAACGCATATAGTAATCTTCAACATTATTCTGTTTGCCTGTAAACACCACCCGGTCCTCCACCCCCATTTCCCTGGCCAGTCCCTTTAAGCGATCCAGGTGCTGCTGTTTCAGGTGATCGTAGCCCACGATAAGCAGCTTCCACTGGGGCCGGTTCACCCGGGCAAACATCTCAATCAGCAGATCCTGATGCTTGGACTGGATGAGCCGTCCAACCATCAATACACTTTTTTCCCTGACTGCAACAGGCTCTGGCTGTGCAAAACTACGGATGGGATTTCCGATCACGCTTATGTTCTTATGCTTGTTCTTTCGAAGATAAATATCCTTAGCTTTCCCGGTCTGCAGAATAAGCCCTCTTGCGCTGGGGTAGAGCAAATGTCTGAGCATGTCATGAAAGCGGCCAAGGCTTTTATCGGGCTGACTCCTGTCTGAAACGAAAACCGGATACTTCAAGCCAAGCAGGGCCAGCAATACGAAATT
>JAUVIT010000129.1 GCA_030592605.1 Bacteroidota bacterium | reverse complement strand
GCTACATCTTCAATAATCACACTGGTTCCCGGTTTGCGCATACCGCCTACCGAGGGAAATATACCCTTGCGCACATTCCAGTAGTCTGTGATCTGTTTTGGATCGGAAGTGACCTCAAAATCACGTATCAGCTTAAATCCCGAAAGTGCCTTCCTGGTCCGGTCCACCATTGCATCCAGTGCTTCCTGGCTCTCTTCTTCAAGATCGATAAGCAGGGCAGTAACTCCCTTGTCCAGTTCCCGGATATAGTCAGGGATCCCAGCATCACCTTCCACTGAGCGCAGTGCCTCACGGTCCATGATCTCAATGGCCGGTATCCTGGCTTCTCTTAACAGGGGTACCGCATTACAGGCAGATTCAAGATCTTTAAAGTAGATCAGCGAGGAGGCTCTGAAGGCTTTGACCGGAATGGTGGAAAATGTAGCCTCCGAGACAAAACCCAGGGTTCCTTCCGAACCCACCAGCAAGTGGAGAATGATATCTATGGGATCCTCAAAATCGAGAAGTGTGTTCATCCCATAACCCGTTGTATTCTTAATGCTGTATTTCTTCCTGATCTTTTCAAGCAAAACAGGATTGGAACGAATTTCTTCTCCAATGCGATTGAGGGTCGATACCAATTCCGGCTTTGATTTGAGCAAGGCTTCACAGCTCTTTTGACTGGATGTATCAAGCAGAGTGCCATCAGCAAAGACGATCCTGGCCGATTGAATGGTGGCATAGCTGTTGGCATGTATTCCACAGCTCATCCCGCTGGCATTGTTGGCAATGATTCCACCCACCATGGCCGAGTTGATAGAGGCTGGATCTGGACCAAATTTCATCCCGGTCGACGCCAGGAGCTGATTTAGCCTGGTACCGGTGATCCCTGGTTGGGCCCGGATCAGCTTGCCTTCTTCCAGGATTTTGAAACCGCTCCAATGTTGACCTCTGGCCTGAAGCAGAACTGAATCGGAAATGGACTGTCCGGATAGGCTGGTCCCGGCGGCCCGGAAGGTAAGAGCTGTCCCTGTTTCATGGAGAACTTTCAGGGACTCAATTACCTGCTTTTCATCTTTCGGTTTAAGTACAATCTTTGGTATCTTGCGGTAACATCCTGCATCGGCCGCAGTTGCAGTCAGGGTCAGATCGTCGGTATAAACCTGGGTTTTGCCAATGGCAGCTGATAGTTTTTTTATAAGGGAAGTCATAAGATTGAAGGCACGAAAATTTGTATGACGTATTATACTGTTAAAGTTAAATATTATCTTTAGAATTCAAATTTGGACCCCATGAAACGCTATCTGACTCATCGTAAGCTGGCCTCTCTTACCCTTCTGTTTGTCATGCTCCTGGGAGCGCAATCGCAGGTTAAAACGGGCATTGAAGTGTTGGCTGACCGCGGATTTGATGTGCTAAAAGGGAAACGGGTCGGACTGGTTACCAATCCCACCGGTGTAGATGGATCGCTTCGTTCCACCATTGATATCCTGCATGCAAATGTGAAGCTCACAGCCCTCTATGGCCCCGAACATGGGGTGCGGGGAGATTTTTCGGCCGGCGATCATGTGGAGGACCAGGTGGATATGCAAACGGGTATTCCTGTTTATTCCCTATATGGATCGAACAGAAAACCCAGCAAGGAGTCGCTTGCTTACGTGGATGTTCTTGTATATGACATCCAGGACATCGGAGTGCGCTCCTACACCTATATCAGCACCATGGGTTTGGTGATGGAGGCAGCTGCAGAGATGGATAAAGAGGTCATTGTGCTCGACCGGCCCAATCCACTTGGAGGGGTTCGGATTGAGGGGCCCCTGGTGGAGGATGGCTTTCACTCTTTTGTGAGCCAGTATAGCATCCCCTATGTTTACGGACTTACCTGTGGAGAGCTGGCATTAATGCTAAATGGAGAAGGGATGCTGGAGGGAGGCAAACAGTGTAAGCTCCAGGTGGTTCCCATGGAGGGATGGAAGCGGGAAATGACCTTTGGAGAATGCGGACTACCCTGGGTGCCCACCTCACCCCATATTCCAGATTATCGTACCGCCTATTTCTATCCTGCAACCGGGATTATTGGCGAGCTGGACCCCAATATGATTGGGATCGGATATACCCTTCCGTTCCAGCTTCTGGCCACTGAGAATATCGATGCCTTACAACTGGCTCATGCCATGAATGCTCTTCAAATTGATGGTGTAGAATTTCGTCCCATATGGTTCAAACCCTATTATATGGCTAAGAAGGGAATACCCTTGCAGGGGGTGCAGATTCATCTGACCGATCCATTAAGGGCACCGCTAACAAGCATTCAATTCTGGTTTCTGCAGGAGGCCCACAAGCTTGATCCGTCCTTTGATCCATTTAAGGATAAAGAGAACCGGTACCGCATGTTTGATATAGTATGTGGGTCGGATAGTCTGCGTACCTCCATGATGAGCAATTTTAATTTCAATGAGATACAGGAGTACTGGAACCGGGATGTAGACCGGTTCAGTGCGCGCTCCATTCCATATTACCTTTATAAATAGGATCATAGATGCAAAAATTATTGAAGACCGGTGCCCTGTTTTTGTTGAATACACTTTTTCTCAGCTCACTTCATGCCCAGAATCCTGCTGCCATGACCGATTCAATGGCTCTGGCCCAGGTGTGGCACCATTGCGACTCGCTCCTGAACAGTGATTGGTTTGTAGGGCTAACAGCTTATCAGAAAAGAGATTCCACCACCATTTCATCGGTGGTGTTTTTTAAGAAACCCGACAGGATCAGGGTATATGCAGATAAACAGCTGGCCTATGCTCCCTTTCGGGAGGCTAGTGTTGATTCGATTCTGGCAGCAATCGGGTCTGACCTGAGGGAACCTTTTGATAAATACAGGATAGAGCTTTTTGCAGGCAAGATAAATATCCGGACCCTGGTCCCCAATTACTACCGCAGCTCCTCTAAAACAGTTGACAGAAGACGTTCCTCAGGCCAGTTTAAACGTAAATCACCACCACTTGTACAAAACCTTTCCAAACCCTATCTGAGCACTTCGGCACTTTACAATACAAACATTGCCCTGTGGCACAGCCATGGCTGGTATTATGAATCCAAGTTAAACAGGTGGGAGTGGCAGCGGGCCAGACTTTTTCAAACGGTTGAGGATATCTATCCACTTTCCTATACCATGCCCTTCCTGGTTCCCATGCTGGAGAATGCCGGAGCCAATGTATTTGTTCCTCGTGAACGCGACTGGCAGCTTCATGAAGTTGTTGTGGATAATGACGGAAGTACCGGGCGTAGTCTATTTGTGGCCCCGGAATATTTGGAGGAGAGTGAGGAAGGAAGCGGTTTTGGCATGGGTAAACCACCCTATGTGAATGAGAATCCCTTCAGACTTGGCTCCTATCATACCATGCAATCAGATCGGAAAGCAACCTCTTCCATACAGTGGATTCCTGAGATCCCTGAAACGGGCGAATATGCCGTTTATGTCTCATTTCAAGCTTCTAAGGAAAATGTAAGTGATGCCCTCTACAGGGTTTATCACAGGGGTGGAGTAAGCGAATTCACAATCAATCAGCAAATGGGTGGCGGAACCTGGGTCTACCTGGGAAAGTTCAGTTTTGCCCGGGGGATCCATTCGGAACAAGGAAGAGTAGTCCTGATAAACAAGGGCGCTAAACGTGGCAAAAGGGTGACGGCCGACGCAGTTAAATTTGGAGGCGGAATGGGAAATATAGCCAGGAACGGTTTTACCAGTCAGCGGCCCCGCTACCAGGAGGGAGCCCGATATTACCTTCAGTATGCCGGTATGCCCGACACCCTGGTGTGGAAACTGAACGATGCCAACGATTATAACGACGATTACCAGTCGAGGGGCGAATGGGTCAACTACCTGGTGGGAGCTCCCTCAGGTCCCAAAGCCGATCGCAGGAACAAGGGCCTGGGCATCCCTGTGGACCTCTCCTTTGCCTTTCATACCGATGCCGGGGTCACAGACAATGATACAGTGATTGGTACCCTGGGTATTTACAGCACCGCCTATGATCGGGGTTACTTTCCCTCAGGTGTGTCAAAAATGGCCTCCCGTGACCTCACCGATCTGGTGCAGTCGCAAATTGTGGAGGATCTAAGGGCTTCCTATGATCCGGCATGGACCCGGCGGGGAATGTGGGACAAAGGGTATAGCGAAGCGTACCGACCCAATGTGCCTACCATGTTACTGGAACTCTTTTCTCACCAGAATTTCATCGATATGCGTTTTGGTCAGGAACCCATGTTCCGCTTTCATGTGAGCCGTTCCATCTATAAGGGGATGCTGAAGTTCCTGCATACACAGTACGGCACACCTTATATTGTTCAAGCTCTTCCGGTGGATCATTTTCAGACCGGAATTTTTCAGGGCGAGTCCATAGTCTTGCAGTGGAAACCGGTAAGCGATCCCCTGGAACCTACGGCAGAGGCCGAAAGCTACTTGGTCTATACCCGTATTAACGCGGGTGCATTTGATAACGGAACTCCGGTAGACACCCCATATTTTGTGGTGGATAATGTTCAAGCTGATACCATATACTCCTTTAAGATTACGGCAGTGAACAAGGGAGGTGAAAGCTTTCCATCGGAAGTGCTTTCAGCTTGCCTGACCAGCGATTCAAAAGGAAGCGTTGCGATTATCTCTGCCTTTGACCGGACCAGTGGCCCGGCCTGGTTCAATGATGAGCATCATGCTGGCTTTATGAATATGGTGGACCAGGGCGTTGCTTACGGTGTGGACCTGCATACAGTTGGAGATCAGTTCGATTATCGGAAAGACTCTCCATGGCTGGATGATGATGCGCCCGGACATGGTGCGTCCTATGCCGATCTGGAAGCAAAAGTGATTCCCGGAAACAGTTTTGATTTCAGCTACGTACATGGGCTCTCCATTCGAAATGCCGGATACTCCTTTGTTTCGGTCAGTGATGAATCGCTTGTGAATGATTCTCTGGAGCTGGAGTCTTACTGCCTGGTGGATTATCTTGCCGGTGAGGAACGTTCAAGCTATATGCCAAAAAATGATTCGGTCTGTCACTACCAGGTATGGCCCGAAGCTATCCTGGATGTGCTGGAGAACTATTTATTGGGTGGAGGAAAGCTACTGGTTACAGGGGCACATATTGCCTCCGACATGCACCTTCACCAGCAGGATGAGCGGGTGGGATCCCTGTTGAAATTCAAGTGGAGAACCAGCAATGCATCCCGCCTGGGTCAATTCTATAGCATGGACCCCGAATTTTCTGACATGGACCAGGAGTTCCGCTTCAATACTGGGACCGATCCCGTGCTCTATACGGTGGAGGGTGCCGATGCCCTGGAACCCGTAGATTCCACAGCCATCACCCTGATGAGGTATTCGGAAAACAATATGAGTGCAGGTGTAGCCTTCAGGGGTGCTTATGGAATCGTCTCCCTGGGATTCCCTTTTGAGAGCATAGTGGACCAGGAGATGAGGGATATTATTATGAGAAAGACATTAAACTACTTAAGGAATCAAAAAGATGATGAATAAGATAAATTGTTTTATTCCCTATAATACGCCTGGCTTATGGGATGAGACCCTGCGGGAGCTCAATGCCAGCAAGCTGGTTAATAGGGTATACCTGCTCGGAAAAGAGCAAACTGATACTGTAACGGAGGAATGTTCATTTATAAAGACCGATGGCAGGTTCAGTACCGATACTATCCGAAAGATTTCGGATCACTCTAACGGAGCTGCTTACGCCCTGGTGATTACCCGGGAGTCGAAGATAAGTTTTGGGATGTTTGCCCTGGACCGCTTCCTGGAGATAGCCTCCGGAACCGGGTCTGCCATGGTCTATTCTGACTATTTTGACCGGATCGAAGGGAAAATTTCTGGACATCCTGTGATCGATTACCAGCCGGGGAGCCTGCGGGATGACTTTGAGTTTGGTCCGGTGCTCTTCTTCGACAGCCAGGCACTGATGCAAGCAGCCGGGTCCCTCAGGGAATCCCTTGCATTTGGTGGCCTGTACCAGTTACGGCTGAAGCTTAGTCAGAGTGGAATGCCCCAAAGGATTCCCGAGTATCTCTATGCCGTTGAGCCT
>JAUVIT010000074.1 GCA_030592605.1 Bacteroidota bacterium | reverse complement strand
GCGCATTTTCATCTTGTATTCGTTGAGCCAGTGCCCTTTTTCATCGGGCTCGATCTTATAATCATCCGACACCGAGGCTCCGGTCACCACCACATCGCTGCCCATGGCAGTGCGTAAATCATTTGCACTGATACGGTAGGTAACATCTTCATAAAGGTTATCTGTGTAATGGGCCGGAATTCCCATCTCCTTACTGAAATGATCCGTTAATTGCCGGCACATCTCGAATTGCACAGGAACCCGGTCAGCTTTACCGGGGATTCTCCCAAATGCTTTCAGTACACGTTCTCTTGAATTCATGTTTTCCGTATATATACTGTGCCCCCATCTTCACATTTGAGGGTGAGGAATTTCCATCAATCAATATAAAAATACGATGGCTCATGAGCGAACACTCTTCCTGATTTCTGATGGAGAGAGTCCCAGTTTGTTTTTGAAGACTCTGCTGAAATAGTAGATGGACTGAAAGCCCAATTCGTAACTGATCTCTTTGACGCTTTTGTCGGTATAAAGAAGCATCTCCTTGGCTCTCAATACTTTCAAGTCCAGATGGTATTGTACAGGGGGAACGCCTGTATATTTTTTAAACATCTTCCTGAAATAGGAGTAGCCGATGTTGTTCTCTTCGGCGAATTCCTGGAAATTGATCTCCGACTCCACATTTTCCCGGATGGAGAAACAGGCATTCTGAATGATCTTTTCCACCCGCTTTCCACTGAAGTCCTTCTGTTTATCATGTGATACGATAAACCCGAGCATTTTCATGATCATTCCGGAGGCTACCTGTTGATAGCCGGGTTTCTCCTCCATCACATAAGAAAAAATCTTATAATAGGAATCTATGATCTCCTCGTTATGACCAATTTCAATCACCGCATTCTTGGAAGTAAACCAGGGACGCCCAAATATCTGGTGGGCGATATGTCCTGAAAATCCCACATAGTTCTCCACCCACCCTGTACCTTTCAGAGGTTTATAACGGTGCCAGCGACCTGGTTTAGTGATCATCAAAGAACCGGGCTTCACTTTGAATTTTCCGCTGTGGCTCTCATAGACTCCTTCACCGTTGGTAATGTAGTTGATCTGGTATTCATTCAACATACGGCCCTGCTCGAAGTTGAAATAGTATCCGGAGGGATGGGAATTGGGAGGATATAGCACACCAGGCTCTATCCCCATCTTACCGGCGCAGTTCAGGAACAGGCCCCAGTCTTTGTCCTCCTGGGACGGATTCAAGTATTTAAAAAAATCTTCCACGATACCTTCAGCAGATTGGCCCTAATTGGTTCGTGGAGTAAATTAGAAAAAAGATCTGAATGATAAGCTTAAGTTATGCGCATTTTGTGCAAATGATTGACCAAAATGTCCATTGATGAACGCTTGAATACCCCTTATTTTTGAATTCAAAGCAATTCAACATGCATAAAAGACTTGCATTTAAAATGAAGCTCAAGCCTGGAAGGAAAGCAGAGTATAAAAAACGTCATGATGAGCTATGGCCGGACCTTCATAAACTCCTGAAGGATGCTGGCCTTTCTGAGTACAGTATATTCTTTGATGAAGAAACCCACACACTGTTTGCCTTTCAAAAGCAGGCTGGTGACCAGGGCTCACAGGATCTGGGTAAGACAGAGATCGTTCAGCTCTGGTGGAAATACATGGCCGACATCATGGAAACCAATCCCGACAACTCACCGATATCCACTCCCCTGGAAGAGGTGTTTTTCATGGAATAATTGAATCCAATATACATAGAAACATGAGTCAATCAGAAAGTATTAAGAAAGCATTTGATGCAGCCAAAGAACAGTACGCCCTGATCGGGGTGGATGTGGAAAATGCCATGAAGCAATTGGATGCATTCCCCATTTCCCTGCATTGCTGGCAGGCAGACGATGTGGGAGGTTTTGAAACTCCCGATTCATCCCTTTCCGGTGGAGGGATACAGGCAACCGGAAACTATCCCGGGAAAGCTACAAATATCCGGGAGCATCGCATGGACCTGGAAAAAGCCATGAGCCTGATTCCCGGAAAGCAGCGCCTGAACCTGCATGCCATCTATGGTGATTTCCAGGGGGAGCTGGTGGACCGTGACCAGATTGAGCTGAAGCATTTCCAGAGTTGGATCGATTGGGCCAAAGACCAGGGGATCGGCATGGACTTCAATTGCAGTGTATTCTCACATCCCAAGGCTAGTGACGACCTGACCCTGTCTCATAAGAATAAAGAGATTCGTGATTTTTGGATCGAACACACCAAAAGATGCCGTGCCATAGGTGCAGAAATGGGAAAACAACTGGGAAGTCCCTCCATTCACAATATCTGGATCCAGGATGGCTCCAAGGACCTTCCTGTGGATCGTTTTGCCCACCGTGCCATCCTCAAGGAATCCCTGGATGAGATCTTTGCCGAAAAATACAGCAGCGATCATCTGAAAGATGCAATCGAAAGCAAGCTTTTCGGAATCGGACTGGAAGCCATGACCGTGGGTAATTCAGAGTTTTACCTGGCCTATGCTGTGGCCAATCAGACATTGATCTGTCTGGACAGTGGCCACTTCCACCCCACCGAGCAGGTGGGAGATAAAATTTCTTCTGTCCTCCTGTTTGTGCCAGAGGTCCTCCTGCATGTGACCAGGCCCATCCGCTGGGACTCGGACCATGTGGTAACCCTGAATGATGACACCATACTGATTGCCCAGGAGATTGTCAGGTGCAATGCCCTGGACCGGGTGCATATGGGACTCGACTTTTTCGATGCAAGCATCAACCGCATTGGAGCGTATGTGGTGGGTACCCGTGCTGCTCAGCAGGCCATGCTTTTTGCCCTGCTGGAACCCAGGGATATTCTGTTGGAGTATGAGGAAAAGGGTCAGTTCTTTGAACGCCTGGCCATGCTGGAATTGCTCAAAACAAAGCCCTTTGGAGCCATATGGGATTACTACTGTATGAAGCATAATGTGCCTGTCGCACAGGGCTTTATTTCCGATATACAGCAGTATGAGCAGGCTGTGCTAAGCAAACGATTATAAGTCGTGATTTTTAAAGAAATGAAAAACACCGTTCTGATAATATTCTTGTTATCATTCCTTATTTCATGCAGTAAAAAAATTGAAAAACCTAACATCGTATTTGTTTTTGCCGATCAATGGCGAGCACAATCAATGGGGTATGCCGGTAATCCAGATGTTAAAACCCCAAATCTTGACAAGCTTGCTTTGGAGGGCGTATGTTTTTCGAATGCCGTTTCAACCAGTCCTGTATGCACACCATATAGAGCTATGTTGCTCACAGGAAAATATGTATTGAAAAATGGTATGTTTATGAATGATATATCGCTTGAGCCTGACTCCGAGAGTTTTGCGAAACTATTTAAACGCCGGGGCTACCAAACTGCTTATATTGGGAAATGGCACCTTGATGGGAATGGACGCTCTTCATTTATACCAAAAGAAAGGCGACAGGGCTTTGACTATTGGAAGGTGTTAGAGTGTTCTCATAGTTATAACAACTCGAAATACTGGGGAAATGATGACGAATTGCATACCTGGGAAGGTTACGATGCGGAAGCTCAAACATACGATGCAATTGCCTATATTGAAAAACATTCGAAAGGTAAAGATCCCTTTTGTCTGATGCTTTCCTGGGGACCACCTCATGCTCCCTATAAAACGGCACCTAAAGAATTCCAGGATTTATATGAAAATATGGATGTACAGGTAAGGCCAAACGTACCAGAAGATTTAATTGAAGAAACAAAGGCCAAATTAAGAGGGTATTATGCCCATTGTTCCGCACTTGACAGCTATATCAGACAATTACAGGAGGCTATCAGGCGAAGTAATATTGAAGACAATACCATCTTTGTTTTTACTTCAGACCATGGAGATATGATTGCCAGCCATGGACAAATGAAAAAGCAAAGAATTTATGAGGAATCGGCTAAAGTACCTTTCATTATTAAATATCCGGCATTACTGGGGAAAGAGGGAAAGAAAAGTGATTTCCTGTTAAACACCTTGGATATATTGCCTACCGTGTTGGGAATGTCGGGTCTGAATGTGCCAGCTGGTTTAGATGGAGAAGATATAACTGAGGTAATTCTTGGCAACAAAGAGGATGATCGAAAAGCTGCTCTTGTTACATGTGTTCAACCTTTTGGTCAATGGTCCAGAGATCGTGGCGGGAGGGAATTTAGAGGTATCATAACAAAAAAAAATACCTATGCTCAAGATTTGTCAGGTAATTGGTTGCTCTTTGATAATGTGGCCGATCCATACCAGTTAAATAATCTTATTGGAAATCCATCTTTTGACAAAATTTCTAAGAAGTTGGAAGAATTGCTTTCCAAGGAGCTCAAACGTCTGAAGGATGATTTTTTACCAGGACCATCCTATTTAAAAAAGTTTGGACATATGGTTGATTCAACCGGAACTGTACCCTATAAAAACTGATACAGATTCTAGTTATGAAAAAAGAGGTCGTATTGATATTTGATATCGGTAAAACCAATAAGAAGATCCTGCTCTTTGACATCGGGCTGAAGATCCTTCATGAGGAAGAGTGCGTTTTCGAAGAGATAGCTGATGACGATGGTTTTAAAGGGGATGATATTGAAAGGCTTGAGCAATGGATGCTGGAGGCCTGCACCAGATATATGAAGGATGAACGTAAGATCCTGAGGGGAATCAACTTCACTACTTACGGCGCAAGCCTGATGTACCTGGATAATAAGGAAAAGCGCTTAACGCCCGTATACAACTACTTAAAGCCCATTCCAAAGGGAGTGATTGAGCCGCTTTATGAAGCCTTTGGTGGCGAAGCAGAATTTTGCAGAAAAACAGCTTCACCGGCACTGGGCATGCTGAATTCCGGATTTCAGGCGCTCTGGCTCAAGAAAATGAAACCTGAAATCTTCAGGCAGGTAAAAACCATACTGCACTTTCCTCAGTACTTCTCTTATTTGCTGACCGGCAAAGTTTCGTCAGAGCACACCTCTATCGGATGTCATACCGGGCTCTGGGATTTCGATCACATGAGCTATCACCCCTGGACAAAGCAACTGGGAGACACCCTGCCCGAACCCGAAGCAGTGGAAACCACCTACCCTTCCACCCTCTTTGATGCATCTGTTCCGGTTGGGATCGGGATCCACGACAGCTCATCATCCCTGGTGCCCTACTTTATGAATTCACAGGATGAGTTCATCCTGGTTTCAACAGGCACATGGTGTATCTCCATGAATCCATTTAATTCAGATCCCCTTACAGCCAATGAGCTGAAGAAGGATTGCCTTTCTTACATGAGTATCCGGCAAAAGCCTGTAAAATCCTCCCGCCTGTTTTTGGGGCGCATTCATGATGTGAATGTGGAGCGTCTGACTAAGATGTTTGGAGTAGATGATTCAGCCTATAATATCGTAGCCCTGAACGAAGCAATGATCAGGGGGCTCATACAGAAGAGCAAGAGAAGACGGGTTTTCTTTGATGCGGGAATACCCGAAGATTATGTAGATCGGTCTATCGGCAAAGAGCATTTCAACAGCTTCGAAGAAGCATACCATCAGCTGGTCATAGACCTGGTTGATCTTACAAAAGAATCCATCGACCTGATTATCGCTAAAGAGGACAACACCAGGAACATATATATCAGCGGGGGATTCAGCAAGAATCCTATATTTTTGGCATTGATTGCCAGCCACTTTCCTAAGAAGCATGTATTTACCTCTGAGGTAGCCAATGCCACCTCCCTGGGTGCTGCACTTGTATTATGGAAGAGCATGGATAAGCGTTTTAATCCGGCCATTGATCTGGGATTGGAATCTTGTAAAGGAGATCCCTCCCTGCTTGGCTAGAATTTGCGCCAGAAGTTTATAACTTGAAATCAAAAGTTCGCTATGGTAAATTGGCTTAGATTGCAGAACGGCTCTGATATTCGTGGAGTGGCTCTGGAAGGCGTCCGGGATGAGAAGGTAAACCTAAACGGAAATGTCGCCATGAAATTAGGACAGGCATTTGCCGCATGGCTAGAAACAAACGGTCGGGGCTTAAAGAAAGTAGCTGTAGGTACAGACTCAAGGATATCAGGTAATAAATTGAAAAAGGCATTTATCAACGGGCTGTCAGATTCTGGTTTTGATGTACTCGATTGTGGACTTGCTTCAACCCCGGCCATGTTTATGACCACCATCAATGAAAATATTGGAGTTGAAGGAGGTGTTATGCTTACTGCAAGTCACCTGCCTTTTAACCGGAATGGTATGAAATTTTTTACCGAAAAGGGTGGTTTCGACAAGGGCAATGTTTCAGATCTTCTTCAGATCGCGTCTAAGGAGGATTTCCTTGTGACTGAAGCAAAAGGTAGTGTACAAAAAATTGATTTCATATCTGAATATGCAAATTTCCTTGTGGAGACCATTCGAAAGGGAGTGGATGACCCGACTCAATACAACACTCCCCTGGCCGGACTAAAAATCATTGTGGACGCGGGAAATGGAGCGGGTGGATTCTTTGCGGGCAAAGTACTTGAACCCCTGGGCGCTGATATTTCAGGAAGTCAGTTCCTGAATCCGGATGGGCGCTTCCCCAACCATGTGCCAAATCCGGAGGATAAGGAAGCTATGGATTCAATTTGCTCTGCAGTGATCCGGGAAAAAGCTGACCTTGGGATTATTTTCGATACTGATGTGGACCGGGCAGCAGTTGTGGATGCTAAGGGAAATGCGGTCAACCGCAATGATCTGATCGCTCTGATTTCATCCCTCATCCTGAAAGAACACCCGGGTTCGGTCATCGTTACCGATTCCATCACCTCATCCGGACTCAACTGGTTTATTACCAAACACCTTAAAGGGGTACACCACCGCTTTCAAAGAGGCTACAAAAATGTGATCAATGAATCGCTGCGTCTGAATTCGGAGGGTGTGGAATCGTGGCTGGCCATTGAGACCTCGGGACATGCCGCACTAAAGGAGAATCATTTTCTGGATGACGGAGCTTACCTGGTGGCCAAACTTCTGATCCAGATGGCAAAGATGAAGCAGCAGAGCCACACACTCAGCAGCCTCATTGAAATCCTGCCCCGTCCGCTTGAAGAGGGAGAATTCCGGCTTGATATCCGGACCAAAGAATTCGGTGGTTATGGTAAAGAGGTCCTGAAACAACTGGCCGAATTGATCGAAAAGGAAAGTGACTGGGCTCCCGAAACGCCCAATCACGAAGGGATCAGGGTAAATTGTACCGGCGAAGATGAAGAGGGTTGGTTCCTGCTCCGGATGTCCCTGCACGATCCGGTCATGCCCCTCAACG
>JAUVIT010000216.1 GCA_030592605.1 Bacteroidota bacterium | reverse complement strand
TGCTGATAGGCAGCACTGCGATACTCCAGGCAACGCAATGCCCAACGGAAACCATCCTGAGCATCCGAATAAATTCCTTCAGCTTTACGAAAGGACCCAAACATAAAAATGCCAACCGCCAGGTAGGCATCGATCTCCAGGATGCCCCTCACATATTCTCCGGCCTGTTCCAGGTTGCCCATTCGAAAATAGAGCTCTGCAACCCTTTCTGCCGCATCCAGCCGCATAGAGTCCTCTTCCAGCACTTCAAGGTAAATGTTCAGCGCCTTTCCATAGGATCTGCGGTTCTCCAGTTCCCTTGCCTGAACAAAGCGATCGGTCAGGGCATCACCCTGCGCACTGTAAGGTCTGTCAATCAGGTAGTTCTTGCCTGATGAGTAGATCAGTTCACCATCCAGACTTACTTCAATAGGCTCCCCCTCTGCAATACCGCCTATTTCTCTCTCCAGCAATTCTGAGGGTTTCAGTCTCAGCCCTTCATGCATTAGTTCCCTTTCGCCTGATCTTACCACCAGATCCCCCTCAATTTCCCTGATCGGGGAAAAAAGCAGCTGCATCCCTTCCGGTCCATAGCTTAAGTGAATGGTCCCCGCATCTGCTACACGGGTAACTCCGCCGGTTCCCCGAACTGGAAACCACCTTTCGACCCAGGAATCCGCATTATAGGGAGTGAACCGGGGCTGCTTAAAGGGAGTCTTTCCGCTGCTAACGCTGTTCTGATTAAGCATTCTTCCTGATTGGACTTCCACGTACTGCCCGTGGGTGTCAGTTAGCAGGTCCTCCCAAATGGCCCCGTCTCCGGCCAAAGACCACAACCAGATTTTTTTGCCGGGTGCACCATCCACAGGGGACCAGTGTCCTGATCCAAAATCCTCATCATGGTAGTAGGACACAAAGTAGTTGTCCATGCTCCCGTATATGTGATAGGAACTGTGGCCGAAAGTGGTATTGTTCTTATACCATGAACGGTCCACACCGTCTTCATCAACCGGCCAGGGATTGGCCAGACCACCATGCCCTAACCTGTAGTTCCCCGGAAAATAAAAATGGAGATCCTCCGCACTCTTTACAGCCGCATTGTTCCACTGGTAGTAGGACTGGTAAAAGGGTGTAGCATTATACCAGAAAATGCGGGTTTCAAAATAAGAGGTATTTGATGGCAAGACAATGTCTACCCGCCACTGCATATGAGAAGGAAGGTCCATGCCTCCTACCACACAGTGGGCAGCGCCATTTGCATCGTGAAAAAGGGTATAGTTCACAGGAGCAGCGCCTCCCGGATGATGGCCAATCATCCCCGAATTCCATTCGATACCCCCTGAGGTCCAGGGTCCCCTCATGGCTACATCCCTGAATTTTACCACATCGTTCATATAGATAAACTCCTTCCCCGTGGCTTTATCGACGGCACCCCATACCTTTCCCCCGATCTCAGGCAGGATATAGACCTCCACATAGTCATTCTCCAGTTTCACCATCTTCCACTCCTGATCTTTCCCGGTGTGACTGAAACCGTCGATCCGGGTGTAGGGGTATATGTCGCTCCTCTTGGCAATAATGGGCAGCGAGCTGGTGTCGGAAAAAGGATAAGTGAAAATCGTTTCGGAGTATTCCGAAATCTGGCTCTTTTGATGGCAGGAACCCAGAAAAAAAGATAGGGCAAACAAGAAAGTCAGGTGCAGGGTAAAGCGTTTCATATAAGAAGCATTTTTATGGTTTAAGGTAAAAAATTGACAGACAGTTTTCACTCCTCCCCTGTTTCTGCCACGGCAAAGAACATCCCCCGCTTCATCAGTGAATAGAGGCGCTCGCCGGGATGATCCCACAGCAGATTATACATACTTGCTTCACGGTCCGATTTAATGTACCAGTCACCGGTCATATAGACGCGACCCTGGTCGTCCGCTGCCAGTGCATTGATCATCCGGGCCGCCCTACCATCCTGGTCCACGATCTTACCGTGGTCTGTGATCTGGTTGGGATCATCTCCCTTTTTGAGTGATATGCTCCTCAGGTGCAGATTGGAGTTGTAACCTACGATGTCGGGATCTTCATCCCTGGCCAGCTCGGGACTGATGGTCCGTTGCACCTCCAGATCCTCATACTGGACAAAATAGAGCCTGTCTCCTCCCCTGGCGGTCTCATGAAAGGTGGAGCCGATACTGGCTATGGGCTCAAAGGCCTCCCCGCTGGCAATATCCTTAGAGGGATCAAAGATCCAGAGACGCTCATCACCCCCACCCCAGGCACCCATGGCAAAGAGACAGCGTTCCCGACCGGGAAGTGCCTCTGTATAATTCCAGCAGCGGGTATTGTAGCTGTACTTCCCGCTTACCGGTGTTCCATCAATCAGTTGAGCTTCCTTGGGAAGAACGTCCTTATAGGTGATGATCTTGCCGGCCTGGGGACTGTAGCAATAGAGATTGCCCCGGTCGTATGCATACTGCCACTCCCTTTTCCACAAAGTAAACCAGCAGTTCCCCTGATGATCCACATAAAACCAGGGAGTTCCACCGGTTTCTCCAAAGCTCACCTGTCCCATATCCTTTTTTTCTCCCGATGCAATATCCACACTCTAGAGGTGAACCCCGTCATTCTTGACCAAATCTGGTTGGAAAGGCGATAGCATCACATAAAGGACCTTGCGTTCCGGATCCACCTGGATGGCTGAATAGATGGAGTAGCGTGGTTTCACAATGCCAAAATCACGAAATTTACCGGTGGCCATCTCATAACCCAGCACATGAGCCCCCGGATAAATGTCGATTCCTTCGGGCCAGTAATTGGAAAGATGGGTCGCGAAATAGAGCCAGCCGTCCAGCTCTACTATGGGACTATGAATCTTACCCTGCTGGGATCCGCTGAATTCTTCGCCGCAGATGATGGTCATATCCTCCGCAATCATAGTATGTTCTTTTGTCACCGGATCGTATTTATGGAGGCCTGCTCCGTGGCCGCTGGAGTGTGTGGACGTTGCGAAGTAACAATTCCCGTCCGAGGCTACACCAATGCCCTGCCACTGTCCATCCCACTCCTTGCAGATCTTGTTCATGGAAAAGGAGCTTACCTGGCAGATCTGTCCTTCATGTTTCTCTCCTGGTTTTTGTGCATTTGCACTATTCAATACAGAAAAAAAGAGTGTAGCTGTTGCCAGCAGGCTGACAGTTGACCTGAGGTTAATGAGTTTCATAACAGTTTTTGATTGATGGGTTTCACAGAAAACGCTTATTTTTATATCTATTTCTGAATGCATGTCAAAATACTAAAGTTCTTACCCAATTCAAACCTTTCAGTTTACTATTATGAGAGACAGACTTCTATTATCACTAGCCTTCATGCTGACCTTCTTAATCCCCCTCAATTCACAGGTATCCACTGCTCAAAAACTGGATCCCAATATGAGCTTGAAAAATGCAGACACCGATGGGATCCACTGGTTCGATCCCCGGGAAGCACCTTTCGAGTTAAGCGGATTTGAATGGATTAAAGAGGAAGGGGTGTACAGGAGGTTGCCGGTGCATCCTGACTGGGAGATCAGGGATGCAGTGGACCAGTTGGCCAATCATACTGCCGGGGGACAGATCCGCTTCAACAGTAACTGCAAGAGAATTGTAATCAAAGTGGAGCTGAGAGAAAAGTCGGGGATGTATCATATGCCGGCAACCGGTCAGAGTGGATTTGACCTCTACATAAAGGAGGACGGGGACCAGCGTTATTTAAGGACTGCAAGGTTCAGCGTGGATAGCATTTGGTATCAGGCAGAGCTTTTTACATCTGATGATAAAAAAATGCGCACTTTCACCCTGAATTTTCCGCTCTATAATGGTGTTAATTCGGTGTGGATCGGTGTGGATAAGGAAGCCACAGTGAAAGCACCACCGGCATTTGATCAAGCTGGCAAGATTGTGGTTTACGGCACTTCCATTACTCAGGGTGGTTGTGTGGGCAGACCGGGTATGGCATATACAAACATATTGAGCCGCTTACTGGATATGCAGTTTGTGAACCTGGGATTCTCAGGAAATGGAAGAGGAGAACCGGCACTGGCTCACCTGATCACACAAATATCAGAAACGCGTTGTATCATACTGGATTATGAAGCCAATGCAGGAACAAGCATCAAAGAGTCATTGGGACCTTTTGTGGATATCTTACGGGAGAAACATCCTTATATACCCATCCTGATCATGTCCAAGATTCGTTATGCCGATACCAGAGAGGGCAGCACTCAATATCTTAAGTTGATGCAACTGAGAGATTTCCAGAGAGAACTGGTGAATGAAAGAAGAAGTGCCGGCGACAAACACATCCATTTTCTGGATGGCTCTACTATTCTGGGAGAAAATTACGATGAATGCACCGTTGACGGGGTACATCCCAATGATCTGGGCTCCATGCTTATTGCTGATGCCCTCCAGCCTGTTATCGAATATATACTATCGAACCACCCGGTCTCATCCCGCTAGGAATGGGATCAGGGTTCCTTGATGGAGTCATAAACACTCTGAAGGATGGAGGTGCGAATATTCAATTCATACAACAACTGATTGTTGCGTGTGAGATGGACCCGGTTGGAAAGGAACACATAG
>JAUVIT010000357.1 GCA_030592605.1 Bacteroidota bacterium | reverse complement strand
ATTTGAAAGAACTGGCCAGTTTGGTTAACGAGATGTCACCCTACCTTCTGCTGGGATTCTTGTTTGCCGGAATACTCAGGGTAGTATTTCCAAGACATGTAATTACCAGGTACATGGGCCAAAACAATTTCAGATCTGTGTTCAATGCCTCCTTGCTGGGTGTTCCCATGCCACTTTGTTCATGCGGGGTACTGCCGGCGGGGATTGGTTTTTACAAAAGTGGCGCCGCCAGGGGTCCCACCATCTCCTTTTTAATCTCCACACCTCAGACGGGTGTGGATTCAATACTTGCAACCTATTCCCTGCTCGGACTTCCTCTGGCCATTATCAGGCCGGTAGTAGCACTTTTTACGGGTCTGCTTGGAGGAGTACTGGGAAATGCAGTTGAAAGAAACGGCTTAGACGAAAAAGACGAAAGCAGTGAGGCTGAAGTGCAATATGAAAGATCCGTGAAGGAGTTGTTCAGATATGGTTTTGTGGAGCTGATACAGGACATAAGCAAATGGCTGTTAATCGGTATGCTGGTGGCTGCCTTTTTATCAGTTCTGATTCCTGCCGATTTTTTCACTTCTACGATCTCAAGTGAATACCTGGCCATGTTGCTGATGCTGGCAGCTTCGGTACCGCTCTATATATGTGCCACGGGATCCATTCCCATTGCAGCTGTTTTGTTGATGAAAGGATTGGCACCCGGGGCCGCACTGGTCCTGCTTATGGCTGGTCCTGCCACCAATATTGCCACCATGGCTGTGATAGGAAATTCACTTGGAAAAAGGTCCTTATGGGTCTACCTGGCTACCATTGTCGGTGGGGCCCTGTTTTTTGGTATCCTGGTCAATGAACTATTACCCAGGGAGTGGTTTACGGGAGCACTGCCATCCATTGCCCATGTGCATGATCATGAGACCGGATGGTTTAAGTGGGCCTCCTCGGCGATCTTGCTGCTGCTGATAATGAATGGCTACTTAATGAAATTGATTTCTGCTCAAAAGGAGCGAAGGAAAGACAAAGCAAAAGCGATTAACATGAAAAACGATATATTGCAATACAGGGTAGAGGGCATGACATGCGATCATTGCAAGGCGACCGTTGAGAATGGATTGAAGGATCTGCAGGGTGTAAAGGAAGTTATGGCTGACCGGGCAAATAATCTGGTTTCAGTTCAGGCAGAAAGCATTACCGAACAGCAGATCAGGGAGACCATTGAAAAAATGGGATACAAATATGCCGGAAAAGTATAATATATGACTCTGAATGAGTTACATACGGGCGATTCGGCGATCATAACCCGCATCAGGGGCAGGGGGGCTTTTCGTAAACGCCTGACCGAGATGGGCTTTATTCGTGGGAAGAACATTAAGGTTGTAAAATCAGCTCCCTTAAAAGATCCGGTGGAGTACAGGATTCTGGATAGCAACATCTCCTTACGCAGGAGTGAGGCAAGTCTGGTTGAAGTGGTTACTGAGAAAGATTATCAGCCTGTAAGGCCTGCAGGACCTGGTAAGATTTCAGATGCTCTTCAAAGGGGACCGGTGGTTCCAAAACCGGGGAAAATTATTGATGTGGCCCTGGTGGGGAATCCCAACTCTGGCAAGACAACGCTGTTTAACCGTGTATCACATTCAAAGGAGCATGTGGGCAACTATGCCGGTGTTACTGTCGGTTCAAAAGAGGCCCTTTTCAATCATAAAGGTTACACCTTCCGTATTACCGATCTTCCGGGAACTTACTCCCTCTCCGATTATTCCAGCGAAGAGCGCTTCGTGAGAGAACATATATTGAAGAATAAGCCCGATGTAGTAGTTAATGTGGTTGATGCAAATAACCTGGAACGGAACCTCTACCTCACCAGTCAGCTTATCGACATGGATGTGACCGTGGTGCTGGCCTTGAATATGTATGATGAGCTCTTAGCACGAAAGGATAAGATTGACCTGAGCCTTCTTAGCAAATTGTTGGGAATCAGAATTGTGCCAACCATAAGTCACCGTGGTAAAGGAATATTCAGGTTGTTGAACCATGTTATACGTGTATTTGAGAATGAGGATCCCGATATCAGGCATATACATATTAACTACGGCGAGGAGATTGAGAATTCGGTTCAAAAACTTCAGGAGCTGGTTCGTCTTAATCCGGCTCTGACTGATCACTACTCCTCCAGGTTTATTTCTCTTAAACTGCTGGAGCGTGATGATAATTGTGCTTATCTTATTTCGGAAGCTGAAAACTTTATGGAGATCCAGGGTCGGGCACAGGAGGAGAATCTACGAATCAGCAAGCTCTTCAGGGAAGAGACCGATACTTTGATTACCGATGCCCGCTACGGTTTTGTAGCAGGAGCACTAAAGGAGACCATGAGGAAAAGCGGGGCTGATCCCGGATTTTCACGTTCGCAGCGAATAGATAAGATACTTACACACAAGTACCTTGGTCTTCCCCTCTTCCTGGGTTTTCTCTGGCTTATGTTTCATGCCACCTTTACCCTGGGAAACTATCCCATGGGGTGGATCGAAAGAGGGGTGGAGTTGCTGGGACAACTTATCCAGACAAATTTATCGGAGGGAATCTTCCGGGATATGCTGGTTGACGGGGTCATCGGGGGGGTAGGAGGCGTGATTGTATTTCTCCCCAATATCCTGATACTTTTCTTCTTTATTTCGCTGATGGAGGATACAGGCTATATGGCTCGTACAGCGTTCATCATGGATAAAGTGATGCACCTATTCGGTCTCCATGGCAAGTCCTTTATCCCTCTGATCATGGGCTTT
>JAUVIT010000318.1 GCA_030592605.1 Bacteroidota bacterium | reverse complement strand
TAAACAATGGGGACTTACTTTCTTATCAGATTGCTTTTGTAAGAAAGATGGTAAATGAGCTGAATGAATACGATAACTTATTCTTTGAGATACAAAATGAACCGTGGTCAGATCATACCGTTCCCGTGTATAACATTATAAACAAAGATGAATTAAGGGCCAATGACTGGACCTTCAAAGCAGATTTTGCCGATGATGCATCCATGGCCTGGCAGGAGAAAATAGCCTCTGTGATTGTTGAAGAAGAAAAAGAATTAGCAAAAGCACATCTGATTGCACAGAATTACACCAATTTCAGAGCTTCCATTCCGGAGGTTAGTGAGAACATTTCCATCATAAATTTTCATTATGCCTGGCCTGAAACTGCTCAATGGAATTATCACTATAATAAGGTTCTTGGATTTGATGAATCTGGTTTTGCAGGTTCGGGCGACCAGGTTTACCGAAGGCAGGCCTGGCAGTTTATGCTTAGTGGGGGAGGTCTGTTCAACAACCTGGATTACTCTTTTTTTGTGGGTCATGAAGATGGTCTTGGAGAAAACAAGGCCCCGGGTGGAGGAAGCAAGACATTGCGTCTGCAGCTAAAGATTCTGAGTGATTTTTTACATGGCTTCGATCTGCCAAAGTTGCATCCAGCGCCTTCCTGTGTTTATAGCTCCCCGGGACTGATTCCTTATGTGCTTTCAGATCAGAATGGTTCATTTGCTGTCTATCTGAGGGCTACAGGTACAGAAAGCACCTCCTTGCTCCTGGAAACAGGCAATGGTAATTATCTGGTTCAAGCTCTAAATACCATCACAGGATCATATAACAACCCGGTCATCCTGACAGCCAGGGAGGGCCGTATAGCAATTGATGTGGAAATCCCCGAAGGGGAACTGGCCATTAAGATTACGAAAGAATAGGAGTACAATGCTCGGGCCACTGGTGCTACTCCTTTGCAATGCAGTAAAGAGCTTTAACGCCCCTTAAAAACAGATCATCACCTAAGATGACCGGGGAGGCAAAAAACTGGTCATCCAGGGTATTCTGTGCTGAAAGCTCAAATGTTTCTCCAGTTTTCACCACACAGCTTACACCATTGGTCCCGGCAATATAGATTCGATCCTTAACTCCTACAGGGGATGTAAATATGTTCTTAATTCCTTCCAGCTTCTGATTGGTATAGTATTCGGTCCCATTTTTGGCATTCAGGCATGTTAAATATCCATTGTTTACCTTAAGAAAATAGATCTTTCCATCCATAAGGATTGGATTGGGAGTATAGGGTGTATTCTGGTCATAGCTCCATGCAATGGCGTAGGAGTCTGTAATATCTCCAGAAGCCTTTGAGAGATCAATAGCGAAAAGGGCACTACCCCTGAAACCACTCATTACATAAACCAGTCCGTCAGCATAAAGAGGTGTTGGGATCACGTTGCGTGTTAAGCCAGTGTACTCCCACAGCACCTTTCCGCTCTCCAGATCATAAGAACGAATCTTGTTCGTGGCGCTGGTGATCAGTTGTGCCGATCCGTCATATTCTATTACGGCCGGTGTGGACCAGGAGCTTATCTCATCCCGTTCTACTTCCCAGAGTGTCTCCCCTTTGTTTCTATCGAGCACATGCAGCATGGATTGCCCCTGGTGATCTCTAAGGACAATCAATTTGTCTTTATACAGGGTTGGCGAACTGCCCTCACCAAAGCTCATATGCTTTTCCATCCTACCCAAATCGCGCTCCCATAATATCTGACCCTCCATATCCAGGCAGTATAAGCCATGCGAACCGAAATAGGCATAGATATGCTCTCCGTCTGTTACTGGGGAGCTGGAGGCCCAGCTGCCAAATTCATGGGTATGGCTGTAAGGCAACTCTTCTCTTACGGTAGTTTGCCAACGGATCTTTCCGCTGCTCCGATCGACTGATATAACTACAAACTTATGAATATAGTCGGTCGATTTTGGATTCATCCAATCTCTCTCTTGCTGCTCCTCTCCAGTAGTATCAGGTTCAACCTTCTGATCTGTTTGAACAGTCGATAGCAGGATGATCTGATCTTCCCAGATGATAGGTGTAGCGTGGCCAATTCCGGGAATTTCGGATTTCCATTTGATATTGGTAGTCTCGCTCCACTCAAGCGGGGGATTGCCCCTGGAAGCAACTCCGTTATCATAGGGTCCCCGCCATTGAGCCCAGTTATTTTCATAGCCGGGAAGATTATTCTGCCCCATAAGAAAGCCGGAGAACATTAACAGCAATGCTGTTATGCTGATCAGATTTTTCATAGGGGTTCTATTTTTTCTCGTACACCAGGGATACGGAACGCTCTCCCCTTGATGAGGATATATCAGATTGAATTTTTAGAATCTTTCCGTCCTCAGCCAGCGTCCAGACTTCGGTACTATTCATTTCGAAAATTTCACCCTGTCGGTTGAACTCCCTTTTAGACTTGATTGTAAGGGCGGTCCCATCATCGGACCATGTAAGCACAGAGGTAGAGCTCCCTCTTTCGCTCTCTCTGATGTTCTCTTTGCCATCCATAGTCAATGTCTCGCTATTTGTCCTCTCTTCTCCATCCCTTCCCGTGCGGGTACGTTCGATGGTAATGGTGTTCCCCTCCTGTTTAACAGCTATTTTAGAGGCGGCGAAAGCACCTCGCTCACCCAGATCACTCTTATCTTCATTAAGTGTCCATTCCCCTGTAAAATCTGTTTTTTCTCCAGCAAACGCGGCTGTGGGGATAAGCAGAAGTGAACAAAGAGCGGAGACTGTTAACACTTGAAAAATTCTGATTCGTTTCATGATGATGTTGGTTTATGATAATTGAGGAAGATAAGACATTAGATAAGACCAGTCAAATAGCTTGAAAATGGTAAAAGGGGTGTAAGGAATTGCTGTATCGTCCGACTACTCATGAAAAATAGGAAATCATGAAAGCAATATGGAACAATCAGGTCATCGCCGAGAGCGACGACATCATTAATGTTGAAGGAAATAGTTATTTCCCTATTGGGTCAGTCAATAAGGAGTTTTTAAAGGAGAGTAAAACAGAGACCGTTTGCCACTGGAAAGGATTGGCTTCGTATTACAGCCTGCAAGTGGATGGCGACATCAATAATGATGCTGCATGGTATTACTCAGAACCCAGGCCTCTTGCTGACGGGATTAAAAACAGGATAGCCTTCTGGAAGGGTGTTGAGGTGGTCAGGGATTAACACCTAAACAAATGATTGAGAGACTTGTTATCAGTAGATATATTTAGTCAAATGAACAGAAGAGAACTATTCAGAAATCTTGCTGCAGGAACCGTGACCTTGTTTGTGGTCCCCGCGGCCTTTACCTCATGCGAGGATGAGCTCC
>JAUVIT010000338.1 GCA_030592605.1 Bacteroidota bacterium | reverse complement strand
AGCGGTTCACTCTCCCCTATAATATCCTCTACATCCACCAGGGAAGTCATTCGCTCCTTCAGATTCTCATTCTCCATTTTTAAGGCTACCTGGGTGGCTGCATTGCGAATCAGGTGTGAAAGATCATCGGGATCAAAGGGCTTGGTTACATAATCAAAGGCACCCTCCTTCAGGGCCTGGACAGCCGTATCGACCGATGCAAACGCAGTCATAATAATCACAATGGGGACACGGGGTAAGGCCTTGATGCGGCGATGCATCTCCATCCCGTCCATACCGGGCATTTTAATATCGGCCAGGACAATATCGAACTCCTTTTCATGAAGAAGCGACAGGGCTTTCTTTGCATTTTCGGCACATTCGACACTATAACCATCATCCAGAAACCAGTTGTAGAGTGAGTCCCTTACAGACTCCTCATCATCAACAATCAAAATGGATACATTACTGGGCATAATTTTCAATTTTAAGTTTTTGAAAGTGGAAGCACAATTTCAATGGTTGTTCCCTGATTTGGCTCTGATCTCACCTCAATCCAACCCTTGTGGTTCTGAACAATGCCATGCACAATGGAGAGTCCCAGCCCAATTCCGCGGGCATCATGTTTGGTTGAAAAGAAAGGTTCACATATATGAGGCAGGTCATCCTTAGCAAGTCCCGAACCATTGTCCGTAAACAGAATACTGATGTGCTCTTCATCCGGGTTGCAGGTGCTGATTACAATTTCGCCCTGCTCCTGAAGTGCCTCCGAAGCATTGACCAGAAGTGCCACACATGCCTGTTTCACCTGGTTGGGACTGCAGAATACCTGGTCAAAACCTGCCCTGTAATCCTTATTAAATATGATATTGGCAATCTTAATGGGGTGAGTCATCAGCTGGTAGGTCTGATCCAGTAGCGTATGGATATGGGCCTGTTCAAAATCCTCCCGCTCTTTCCTGGAGAAATCCAACAGTCCTTTAACAATATCCCCGCATCTTTTGGTCTCGTTTTCGATCAACTTCAGGTTCCTCAGGATCGACTCTTTTTTTGGATGATAAAATTCTGAGCTGTTTAACTGTTTATATATCAGTTTATTATAAATAAGTATCCCCGATAAAGGATTATTTATCTCATGGGCCACCGAGGAGGAGAGCTTGCCCAGAGAAGCGATTCGCTCCACATGAATCAGTTCGTTCTGGGCTTCGGACAGCTCCTCCGATTTCTTCTGCACCTTGTACTCCAGCTGTTGAGACCAGTTTTGCAACTCTTTTGTGGCTGCATCAATATTGTCAAGCATATTGTTAAAGGCCAATGATACCATTCTCATATCATCCAGCAGATTGGGCTTAATCTCCAAGCGGATGGAGTTGTCCCCGGTAGAGACCGCCTCACTTGCTTCTATGATTGAGTTCAATGGATCTTTGATTCTCTTTCTGGTGAAAATAACCAGGAAAGTAACAATCAACACAATAATCAGTGTGGCCAGAAGCATAAAGTCGGTTGAAGACTCCACAGAAAAAGCATCCAGATCCTCTAATGGCATGGTCACCAACATAGAACCCAGAATTACATCTGTTTCTTTGTGGGCATGACAAGCAGCCGTATAACAGGAGGGCTCATTAAGGATGGGCTCTCGGATCAACAGATGCCTGATTCCCTGAACGTGCTGATGAATGCCACACTCAGGAACATCTCCCACCACCAGGTACGATTTTTCAGTACTTGAAAATCTTGAATCCAGATCGGAATGACAGGCGATGCAATTGGGATTGCAATGACAGTCCTCCTCCCTGTGAACCGAAGAATAGGCCAGTTGACCCTGGTCGTTATAGAGATTCACCTCATCGATGCCCGACAAGTTACTGATTACATCCATGGTCCGCTGGAGCATGGCCTTGTCATTTTCCAACATAGAATAGTAGAGCGATCCTTCAATAATTGAACTGATGTTATCGCCATTCTGACTGATGGTTCGGTTGTAGAAATCCATATAGACCGACCTGAACAGGAGGTTAAATAGAACAAATACAATAATAAGCGTCCCGGTAATAATAAATACCACCCTGCCGTATATGGAAGACCTGAAGTGAACGAAGTTTCGGACCACCCTTGAGCTGTTATCTTTTTTAAAAAATCTGTTCACCAGAATAGGAATGAAAAGCTTCCGATATTGAACACCCGGAAGCTTTGAATTTACAAAAAAGGGATGGATCTTATCCCTATATATTCAGAAACTTCTCCTGAAATCCATTCCAGGCTTCACTGTCCATCTCTTTCAAAGGGTTACCCGACAGTTCACCTCCCTCCTGCAGCACCATTTCTTCCTCAGTAGATTTGCGGAATTCTTCTGCCATATAATCCCTGAACCTCTCCAGCTCTTTACCCACCCAGTCGAAAGCCTGATCGGACATCATGGCATCGTGAGTCTCCTCCCTCCATTTCTCCGGCCTGATCCTATAGAGCCAGGAGCTGTATGGATCCTTATTAATGGCTCCGGAATCTTCGGCCAGCGAGACATGCACCTTATCAATCTCACCCGAAATAGGAGAGGTGATTACCAACTCCTTTCCTTCCTGGGTGATCCGTGCAATGGGTTCGCCCCGTTTCACCTTCTCCTGTTGCTCTTTCAGGTAGCTTAGTTCCACACCTCCGGTTAGGTGCAACAACAGGTCATCCATTCCCACACTGGCTACTCCAGATTTCTCCAGGTGACTCCAGGTATGGTTCTTATTAAAATACAATCCTTTCGGAATTCTAAGAGCTTGCAGGTTAATGGCCTTCAGCGCAGAACCTACTTTTGTTTTTACGGGCCTGTTAAGAAATCCCCAGAATGGGATGATCAGTAACAGGAAGACAATCACTACGATGTATTCGATTCCCTTGGTATCGAAAATATCTGAATAAACAAATTTGAACCTGTTAGAAGAACAGACAATTGAAAAGCTTCAAGGTGAAATGCACATAAAAAACCGCATTGTTTCTCTTGATGAGCCGAATGCCCGTCCAATTAAAAAAGGAAAAATCCATCCTGACTGTGAGTTCGGGACAATAATGCAGATGTCTTT
>JAUVIT010000204.1 GCA_030592605.1 Bacteroidota bacterium | reverse complement strand
GACCAGATCCCGTGCATCCTCCCGGTCCTCGGTAAGCTGCAACGCGAAATAGAATAGTTGCTCCTGCATGTTTACCAGGTTACCTGAAAAATGGTCTGCTTTTCCGCTATTTTTACGGGTATCCATTATTAGAGGTGCTTTATGTGAAACAAATTACTAAATAATTCAATACAGTTCAAGTGGTTAAGGAAATAGATATCCACCAGAAAGAATCCCCTTGTTCCTTGATAAATAGGAATAGTTTTCACATTTTTAACATCCCAAATTTCATTATTCATTCACACTGAATAAACGAATATACATGGCGATTAAGTATGGTTTAGAAATATCAAATCAAAGAATTATAAACGATTTACTATGCAAACAAGAAGAACATTTATGAAAAGTGCAGCAGTGGCTGCAGCGGCCGTTTCTGGCGGACAGTTGGCTTTTGCCCAGGGAAAGAGTGCAACCTCCTTTACACCTGTATCAGGGGAAGATGAAGATCTCTTTTTTAAGATTTCCCTGGCTCAGTGGTCGCTCAATAAAAAACTGCGTGGAGGGGATCTGGATAACCTTGATTTCCCGGCTTACACCAAGAAGAATTTCAACATACATGCACTGGAATATGTGAACCAGTTTTGGCCATCTGCGGAGAAATCCTACACCAGGGATCTATTGAAGCGCACAGATGATCTCGGTATGAAAAACGTATTGATCATGATTGACGATGAAGGCCACTTGGGTGATCAGAATGAAGAGAAAAGAAAACAGTCTGTGGAGAATCATTACAAATGGGTGGAAGCGGCCGAGATCCTGGGTTGCCATGCCATCAGGGTTAATGCTGGTGGCGAAGGATCAGAATTGGATGTAGCACATGCAGCCACTAAAAGTCTCACTACTTTGAGTCAGTTTGCTGCCGATTACGGGATCAGCGTGATCGTGGAGAATCATGGCGGCTATTCATCCAGGGCGAGCTGGCTGGCCTCGGTGATCCGGAATACCGGAATGGTCAATTGCGGTACTCTTCCCGATTTCGGAAACTTTATAATCGACCGTAAGCCAGGTGGAGAGAGATATGATCTATACCTGGGTATGAAGGAGCTGATGCCGTATGCCAGAGGTGTGAGCGCAAAATCCCATGAATTTGACGAAGATGGAAATGAGACTGCCAAAGATTTCTACCGGCTCCTGAAGATAGTTAAAGATGCAGGTTTCAGGGGATACATTGGTATCGAATATGAAGGAAGTACATTAAGTCAGGATGATGGGATCAAGGCAACCAAAGAGTTGCTGATCAAGGTGGGTAAGACGCTCATTTAGGCCAACCTGCTTTTCTGGTATACTTCGATATTGCGTGCGATCTTTTCCACAAGGAGCTCCCTGGACTCCTTTGAGGCCCAGGCCATGTGGGGGGTAATCAGGATCTTCTCCTTATCAAATAACTTCAGCATAGGGTTGTCGGCGTGGATGGGTTCATGTTCCATGACATCGATGCCTGCTGCTGCTATAAGATTGTCGTTCAGCGCTCTGGCCAGTTCTTTTTCATTGATAATGCCACCTCTTCCCAGATTCAGAATAATGGCACAGGGTCTCATCAACTTGAATTTTTCATAGGTGATCAAATCCCGGGTCTTGTTATTGAGGGGTGCATGGATGGATACAACGTCGGAGCTTTTCAGCAGATCATCCAGCTCAAATCGTTTGTAACTGATGTGGTTGTTTCTTCCTGTGGTAGAATAAAATATCACTTCCATACCGAACGATTCGGCAATTCGTGCTACCTGACGGCCTATGGTACCGAGACCAATGATCCCCAAACGTTTTCCTTTCAGCTCCCAGAACGGTTCTTTGTGGTGGGTAAAGGAATCACTTCTTGAATATGCCCCGCTCTTCACGTAACTGTCATAGTAATAGGGCTTATTGATCAGGTACAGAAGCATGGTAAAGGTCAGCTGGGCCACTGAATCGGTAGAGTATCCAGCCACATTCTTTACCTTGATGCCATTATTTTCGGCATAATTCAGTGCCACATTATTCACCCCGGTGGCAGCTACACAGATCAGTTTCAGGTCCGGAAGTTGTTTCATCAGGGCCTCTGTCATCTGTACCTTGTTGACGATTACAATCTCTTTCCCCTGACAACGTTCCACCACCTGGTCAGGTCCAGTGTTATCAAAAGTTTCAAGATTGCCCAGCTTGGAAAGCAACTTCATGTTGTCCACTTTCCCAATGGTTTCCGTATCTAAAAATACAATATTGTTCATCCTATTTTATCTACTGTGAATAAACACCTAAATAGTGATTTGGTTCAATCTTGAGAGTTGGATTGGAGTTGGATGGTTAAGGTTTGTTAAAAGCGCTCTGATTCTGAAAATATTTAAATACATTTAACTATGTGTTCCCGGAGCATACTCCTGGCTGGTATGATGCTGGCAGCTATTCAGATTCATCTATTAGCCCAGTCCGGCGATTCAGTATTAAATTTGACGGGGATCGTATACGATGAGCACTTCTATCCTGTTCCTGCTTCCCATGTTATCAATTTAAATACCCATGAGGGAGACGTAACAGATAGCCTTGGTATATTCCGTCTTCCTGTTCGTTCCACCGATACATTGCTGATACTTAACATTGCTTTTAAGGAGGCTGTAGTGCCGGTAATTCAGCTAATCGAAAAAAAGCATATAATAATCAAAAAGAAGTATTACGTTTTGCAGGAGGCCAGGATTTTCGAGTGGGGATCGACCTACGAAGATTTCAAAGAGGCGATCACTGAAATGCCCAATCAGCAAACCCTGGGTGAGACCATGGGACTTCCCATACAGGATCCGGACTACATACCCTATGATATGGATGAAAAAATATTGAAAAGTGCAGGATTTCTTATAACCTCACCTGTATCCTATTTTTACCATAATTTCAGTAAGCAGGCGCGCTCAGCCCGCAAAGTTTACTGGCTGAAGAAGGACCAGAAAAAGCATGAATTATTAAATGAGATCACAGGTAGAGATAATATATCAACTGTTACCGGACTAACCGGGATTGAGTTACAAGAATTCCTTCTTTTTCTGTATGAGCGGTTGGTCTGTGACTTTAAATGCACCGAACTTCAGATATACACAGAGGTGCATGCTCTTTGGAATGTATATCAAGAGCTGGAAGAGCGCCAGATGCTTAACTTCTGATTTTTCACTTAGATGACCTGCTCGTTGTCCTTATCCCAGAAAACTGTCCGGTTCTCCCGATAAGCCTTGGTGGCCATGCCGGCACTGATCCCTTCCTCGAAAGATTGATCGATGTTACAGCTGGGTTGTTTACCTTCCCTGATGGCATCGATCCACTCAGCAATATGGAGATGGGTGGTATCCACCCTGCGTCCGCCACGGTAAGTATAGAGTAATCCCCTGCTTGCAAAATATTGCTCAGTGGCAGTGGCCACGGAGTCCACATTCTTACGCCCGGGAATATAAGTGTATATGGGCAGGCTGGGATCAATCAACCCGCTCTCTATTTGTTCTTTGTACCTGGTACTCTCACGACAGGCATAAACCTGAAGGCTATTGCCAAGCTCCATGGAACCATCATGGCCCATGATCATTTTTCCGCGATCTTTATTGTTGGCCAGACTGGCACTGTACATAAGGGTGAAATCCAGGTGAGGGTATTCAAGTACTGTGTTCCAGATATCGGGTACCTCTCTAATTTCATTTACATAGTGTTCTTTTTCTTTGTAGAAATAGACGCCCCCTGAGGAGACAGCTGACTCAGGGATCCCCATGCCAAGAATTTGATTCACTGCATCATACTCATGGGTGAGCAGGTCGCCTGACAAGCCTGTGCCATAATCCCACCAGCACCTCCACCGGAAAAAGCGTTCCGGACTCCAGGGATGTTTCATTTCACAGGGTTCCTCAAATTGGGTCCAGTCGACACTCTTTTCGTTGGCATCCGGATGAATGTCATACACCCAGGCTCCATTGGGGGAGTTGCGGTTGGTGCAAACCTCCACCAGGTTAATTTTTCCCAGGAGGTTCTTATCCACAGCCTCTTTGGCTTTAATATAGCTCTCGGTTTGCCTGCCCTGGTGACCCAGTTGGAATACAATACCACTCTCTTTGACGGCATCTCTTAAGGCATAAACCTCTTCCAGGGTACGTGTGAGCCCTTTCTCGCAATAGACGTGTTTCCCTGCTCTGGCAGCATCGATGGTGATGCGGGCATGCCAGTGATCAGGTGCAGCAATGATTACGGCATCGATCTCATCTGATGTCAGCATTTCAGTGTAGGTGGCATATCGCTTCGCTGCAATCCCCTTGGTACCCCCGATACCCTCTCTGCCAGGGTTAGCTGCAGCAGCCATAGCACGTTCCGCATGTGTATCAAACAAGTCACAAATGCCGGTAACCTGCACATTAAGGTCATCCTGCTGAAGAAAATCTTCATACCGCTTGTTTCGAGAGTCAAGTGCAGCCGCATTTTTCCACTCCTGAATAGATTGAGGAGTTGCAAATCCTGCTGCCTTCATCAACTGAGTACCTCTAATGCCAAATCCAATGATCCCCAGTCTGATGGTTTGCCCGTCGTGTTGAAATGGAGTATAATCAATGCTTCCGCTGCTCATATTGAGTTCCTTGGCAAGCCTGTGATTGCGGATATGATCCTGTCTTCGTTTTCTCCATGTGCCGTAGGCAAAAGCGCCAAGGACCG
>JAUVIT010000261.1 GCA_030592605.1 Bacteroidota bacterium | reverse complement strand
TCCAACTTTAAATAATCAATATACTGGTGTCCCAATTTTTCCATTATGCTTGAAAGCTTATTCGCTTCTACTTCGATATAATCATTTGAATTCTGGATGTTATTTATTGAGCAGGAAACATGATTAGGGTCTTCGGGAAGAAAAAACTTCAAGGTCGAGTTCTCCTTCCATAGAGCTATTTCTTCAAATTGTATTTTTTTTATTTCAGCATCAGACACATCATAGCTAAGACCTGAATCACATTGGTACTGCTGGCCCTGCAATGTGTGGCTCTTAAGCTCTTTGAAATGTTTAATAGCTTTTGGAGTAGGATCAAAGATTGTAACATTACATCCGTATTTTCTGACTAAACTGATATCAGAATGAATATCCTCACCTGCACCAAAGGAATAAACAATGGAAGATTCTGATAAAGATTTCTCAGGAACCATGCAGAAGGAATAATCATTACCAATTTTCTCTATGTGGTAATCTGTCTTATGGACTTCTATTGGAAAAAGAAAATTAGCCAATCTATATATGAAGTAGTTATATTTATTTCTAAGCATTCTAATACTTTCAGGATAAATTCATAACTTATTTGCAGTTATTGCAGCTCCAGTTTTTCCTATCGTCCGCGAATTTAATGATTTCTTTTGTCTTAAGTTTTAAACTCTGGAAAATGAAAAACTCAACAGATCACCATGCGTTGAAAAACAGAGCTTTGGCTTTGTTGTTTGTTGTTGTTATGGCACCTCTTACTTTTCTTGTTTCCTGCAAAAAAGATGGAGGTCAAGTAGACGAAAGAGTATCAGAAATCGTTGGCACCTGGACTGCCACCAGCGCTTCATTTAATGGAGTAGATGTGGTAGACGAAGGAGGAAGTGTCACGCTTGAAATCAAAGACAGCGGCAGATTCACGTTTACCATTAAACGTCCCGGAAGTGCTGATATGGTTTTTACCGGCAATCTCGGTTTTGATGAACAATGGTTAGAAGTGGAGTATGACACAAATCCGGGAGAATATGAATATTATGACATCACCTATGATGCACATAACTTACACCTGGGTGCCAACTCAGAGTTCGACTTCGGCGGAGATGGCTCGGATGAATTTGTTGTTTTCTTTTTAGATATGGTACGTTAACTGGCTGGATAAGATCTATTTTCCAAGTCCCTTCATGGAGAGCTGGATACGGTTTCGGCTTATATCGACCTCCAGCACCTTTACCTTCACATGCTGGTGGATCTTAACTATGTCGTTGGGATCCTTTACAAAACGATCGGCCAGCTGTGATATATGGACCAGTCCGTCCTGCTTTACCCCCACATCCACAAAAGCACCGAATTTGGTAATATTGGTAACAATTCCAGGAAGCTCCATGCCGGGAATCAGATCCTCCACCTTATAAACACTTTGGTCAAACTCAAATACTTCAATCTGCTCCCTGGGGTCCCTTCCAGGCTTCTCCAGCTCAGAACGGATATCCTTCAGAGTGGGTAAGCCGATTCCTCCTTTCACATAGTGCTCCAGCTCTATCTGCTTCACCAGCGATTCATCTTTCATCAGCTGGGTCAGATCCACCTGCAGATCAGTGGCCATCGCCTCCACAATATGATAACTCTCCGGATGCACAGCCGAATTGTCCAGGGGATTTTTTGCTCCCTCGATCCGCAGAAATCCGGCGCATTGTTCAAAGGCCTTTTCTCCCATGCGGGCTACCTTTTTTAACTGCTTTCTGGAGCTGAATCCACCAATCTCCTGACGATAATCCACCACATTCTGCGCCAGCACCGGGCCCAGTCCTGATACATAGGTAAGCAGATGCATGCTGGCAGTGTTTACATTTACACCCACCAGGTTCACACAGCTCTCCACCACCTCGTCAAGACTCTTCTTCAGGTTTCCCTGGTCCACATCATGTTGGTACTGTCCCACACCGATTGATTTGGGATCGATCTTTACCAGTTCTGCCAGCGGATCCATCAGGCGCCTGC
Source organism: Bacteroidota bacterium (assembly GCA_030592605.1). GTDB lineage: Bacteria > Bacteroidota > Bacteroidia > Bacteroidales. Next base: position 2,064 of record JAUVIT010000261.1, on the reverse strand, counting down.
CGATGGAGACAGAACCACGAACCGTTACATCAAAATCGGGAAATTCATCCCGGGCTATTTTGGATGCCGAGTAGATGGAGGCTCCCGATTCATTAACCACATAGACTTCAATGTCGTGTGGAAACCTGATCATCCGGATAAAGCGTTCGGTCTCCCGGCTGGCCGTGCCATTGCCAATGGCAACAGCCTCAATTTTATATTGCTGTACCAGGGAGCTTACCTTGCGGGTGGATCCTGCACGATCAGACTGTGGCGGATGGGGATAGATGGTTTCGTTGTGAACCAGGTTCCCCTGCTCATCCAGGCATACCAGCTTACAGCCGCTACGGAAGCCGGGATCAAGTGCCAGCACCCGCTTCTGTCCCAGTGGTGATGCCAGCAGCAGTTGCCTCAGGTTACCGGCAAAGACCTTGATAGCTTCCTGGTCGGCTTTTTCCTTGTAGAGTGCTTTATACTCATTCTCAATGGAGGGCTGCATCAAGCGCTTGTAGGCATCCTTCACCGCTTCAGCCACCTGCTGGCCCACATCATAGGGACTTTTTACCCACTGCTCCTCCAGGGCATCTGTTACCGGAAGTAACTCCGGCTGCACAGAAAGTTTTAAAAAGCCCTCCTGCTCACCCCTGCGCATGGCCATGATCCGGTGACCCGGACATTTTTTCAGGGCTTCGCCAAACTCAAAGTAGTCCTTGAATTTGGCCCCCTCCTCCTCTTTTCCTTTAAGCATTTTTGAAGAGATCACCGCACTGCGATCGAAATGATAGCGGACGGTTTTTCTTGACCTGGAATTCTCATTAATCCATTCGGCAATGATATCGCGGGCTCCCTGCAAGGCATCTTCCTCACTTTCTACCTCCTCGTTCAGATAAGCAGACGCAGCTTTCTCAATATTCATTTCCTGCTGCTTCACCAGTATTTTTGCCAGTGGCTCCAATCCCCTGTCCCGTGCTACAGTAGCCCTGGTCTTCCGCTTTGGTTTATAGGGAAGGTATATATCCTCCAATTGAACCGGGTCGAGGCACTCCTCAATTTTTCGCTTCAACTCGGGAGTAAGCTTCTCCTGTTCATCGATGATCTTCAGGATATACTCCTGTCTTTTCTGCAGCTCCTTCAACTGATTTAGTGCATCCCGGATATCTGAAATCTGAACCTCATCGAGGCTGCCTGTATGCTCCTTCCGGTAACGACTGATAAAGGGTATGGTGGCCCCTTCTTCCAGCAATTCCACCGTATTTTTCACCTGCCTCATCGGAATCCCTGTCCGTTGGGCTATCACCTCTTCAAAAACAATCATACTAATTAATATTCGTGAAAAGCATTCATCTCCAAACTCAGATGCAAATGTAGTGAAACTTCGAAATGAAAGAGAAAGGGTGAGCTTGTTTGATGGCTTATAATTTTAAAAATGTATTTTTACAGGAAAGCGCATAGCCATGAGCAAACACTTGATTGCACCCTCTATCCTGACCGCTGATTTTCTTCACTTGGAGAGCGAAATTACCATGGTCAACAGTTCGGAAGCAGACCTCATACACCTCGATATTATGGATGGGGTATTTGTACCCAACCTCACCTTTGGCTTCCCGGTGATCCGGCAGATCAAATCAGTTGCCGGGAAACCTCTGGATGTACACCTGATGGTGATCAACGCAGAAAGCTACCTGGAGGAGTACCGGGATGTTGGTGCTGACTGGCTGACGGTACACTTCGAAGCATGTACCCACCTGCACCGCACCATTCACCGGATCAAGGAACTGGGCATGAAGCCAGCTGTATCCCTGAATCCGCATACCGATGTGGCACTTCTCGAAAATGTACTGCCCGATCTGAATATGGTGCTGGTAATGACAGTTAACCCGGGCTTCGGGGGACAAAAGTTTATTGAGAACTCCTATGCAAAAATCAGGAAGCTCAAGAAGATGATTACAGATGCAGGAGCGGAGACCCTGATCCAGGTAGATGGTGGGGTTACAGAGGAAAACATCGGGAAACTGATTGAGGCAGGTGTGGATGTTTTTGTGGTAGGTAATACCATATTCTCAGCCAGCGATCCGCTTAAAATGA
>JAUVIT010000088.1 GCA_030592605.1 Bacteroidota bacterium | reverse complement strand
AGTGGACGACCGGCCTGAATTTGCCAGCAGAGAACATATTCCTGATGCAGATCACCTGGTGGTTAAAAAAATCGGGGAAGCCATGAATGAGCTTGAACCTGGAACAGATACCTATATCGTAATTGTTACCAGGGGACATACGCATGATGGTGAGGCCCTGCGAGCTTGTATCGGAACAGATGCAGCATTCATAGGGATGATAGGTAGTACGCATAAGGTGGGAATCATGAAAACCCAGTTCCTTGAAGAAGGGTGGGCCACTCCGGAACAATGGTCCGCAATCCACACTCCCATTGGTCTGCCCATAGGATCCAAAACAGTCCAGGAGATCGCCATCAGCATCGCTGCTCAGCTGGTGGAAGTACGCAATCGTAAAAAAGTAACTCATGGGGAATAGTTGGGCCGTCATACTGGCAGCCGGCTCATCCCGGCGTATGGGCAGTCAGAAGCTGCTGCTGCCTTTTGGGCAAAACACCATTATTGGAACGGTCATTGACAATGTGTTGAATTCCTCCGTCGACCACGTGATGATAGTGCTTGGAGCCAACCAGGAGACGATCCAGGATTCCATTGGGAATTTGCCTGTTCAGTTCTGTTACAACAAAGAACATGAAAAAGGGATGCTCTCATCAGTCATCTGCGGAATCAGGGCCCTGCCGCAAGAAGCCGTAGCTGCTCTTATTTTTCTGGGGGACCAGCCAGGCATCCCTCCAAAGGTCACCAACAGCGTTATTGATGCCTACATGGAGGAGTTAGTTGGAATTGTTATCCCGGTGCACAATCACCGCCGGGGGCACCCACTGCTCGTGGATATGAAGTACCGTAAAGAAATCGAGCACCTGGACCTGGAAGAGGGACTCAGGGCCTTGCGGCATCACTTTCCGGATGATGTGATGGAGGTGGAGGTAGATGAGCCTGGTATCCTTGTGGACATTGATACCAGGGAAGATTATAAGAACGCAACAAACTGAAATAAAGATGGAAAAACTCATTCGTTTTAATCTAAATGGTAAGGAAACGGAGCTTACCATTGATCCTACACTCACCTTGCTCTGGGTGCTCAGGGATCAGTTTGGCCTTACCGGAACCAAGTATGGATGCGGGATAGGCGTTTGTGGTGCCTGCACCATCCTTGTGGACAACAACGCCGTCAGATCCTGTACCTACCAGGTAAGTGATGTCATGGACCGAAAGGTAGTTACCATTGAAGGACTTGCCTCAAACGGTGAACTGCACCCGGTTCAGAAAGCCTTTATTGAGAAAGATGCCCTGCAGTGCGGATATTGCACACCAGGCATGATTATGAATGCCACAAGCCTCTTACTGGCGAATCCAGAACCCACCCGACAGGAGGTTATCGACGCCATGCAGGAAAACCTTTGCAGGTGTGGCGCCCATATCAGAATTATAGAAGCCATACAGCTTGCCGGTCAGGACATGAAAAAAGGTAAATAGCCATGAAGAAAAGAAGTAAAAATCCGGAATTGGCGACCACCAAGAGCCGCCTCGATCTTAAAAGAAGGGATTTCTTTGCCCTGCTGGGCGGAGGTGTTGCAGTATATCTCAGTAGCAGGAATCCTTCAGAACTACTGGCCTTACCCCTGATCCAGCAACGTGAAGTCCCCGAGGACTTCAATGCCTTTCTTACCATTTATGAAGATGGCACGGTGATCTGTCACGTGGGTAAAATAGAGATGGGACAGGGTCCCATCACCTCCTTGCCCCAGCAAGTAGCCGATGAACTGGATGTATCCATCGAATCAATAAAAATGGTCATGGGTGATACGGCTACATGCTCTTATGATGCGGGCACCTGGGGTTCCCTGACCACCCGGGAGTACAGTCACTATCTGCGTGCTGCCTGTGCAGAAGCCAGAGCCGTGCTTATTCAGCTAGCTGTTGAGCACCTCAATATCTCTCCAGAAAACGCAAAAGTGAAAGATGGGATAGTATTTGATGCCAGCAAACCTGAAAAGAAGATAAGCTATGGTTGGCTTACCAAAGGAGAACGAATTGAGAGGTCCATGGATGAGAAGCCAAAAGTAAAGGACCATACAGAGTTTTACTATGTTGGCCAATCCTTGCTGCGTGCCGATTCCAGGCTGAAAGTAACAGGTGAAGCAAAATATACAGCCGATATTCCCATGGAAGGAAGGGTGTATGCCAAAGTCTTAAGACCTCCTTCGCACCATGTGAAACTTAAGACGGTGGATTTCTCGGAGGCCGAAAAAATGACAGGTGTAGAGGTGATCCGTGACGGAGACCTTATCGCTGTCCTCCACAAATTGCCTGATATAGCCGAGCGGGCACTGGGCACCATCAAAGCTGAGTACACGGGGGATGAAAACGAGGTGGACGATCAGAGCATCTTCAGCCATTTGCTTACTGCTACTGGAGATATCCGGGAAAGGGAGAAGGCTGGAGACCTTGAGGCAGGAGAAGCACAAGCAGATTTCATTGTTGAAAGTGAGTTTCATGATGGCTACAAGGCCCATGCACCCATTGAACCCCATGCTGCTATGGCAAATTGGGAAGGGGAAAAGGTAACAGTTTGGGGTTCTTGTCAGTCTCCTTTCGGAGCACAGGATCAGATTGCACAGGAGCTGGGAATGGCGCTGGAAGATGTGAGGGTCATTTCACCATTCGTGGGTGGAGGATTCGGAGGAAAAATCTACCACCCGCAAGTAATGGAAGTGGTTAAGATCGCCAGGCTGGTCAATAAACCCGTTTTACTGGCTTACACCCGGGAAGAGGAGTTCTTTATGGATTTTTTTCGGTCGGCAGCAGCCATCCGGATCAGGTCGGGAATCACAGAAAAAGGTCTGATCAGTCTGTGGGATTACAAACATTATTTCTTTGAGGCCCGGGGTTCTGACACCATTTACAATGTTCCAAACAAATTAACCACAAGCTACGTTGCAAGACGAGGATCACCGGTCCAGCCACTCCCTACGGGCGCCTGGAGAGCCCCTGGTGCCAACTCCAATACTTTTGCCCGTGAATCGCATATCGATATTATGGCTGCGAAGGCTGAAATTGATCCGGTGGAATTCCGCCTTCGCAACCTGGCGGATGAAAAGATGATCGCGGTCATCGAAGCTCTAAAGGCTAAGTTCGGCTATACGCCGGCCAAAGGTCCCAGCGGAAGAGGGATTGGAATGGCCTGTGGAACCGATGCCGGGACCTGGGTGGCTGTGATGATTGCAGTGAAAGTGGATATTGAAACCGGAAATGTACAAGCCATCAAAGCTGTAGTGTCCCAGGATATGGGAATGTGTGTCAATCCCCAGGGCTCCATTATTCAGGCCGAAGGGTGTGTTACTATGGGTATGGGCTATGCCCTTTCAGAGGATATAGAATTTAAAGGTGGAGATGTGATCTCAAGTAATTTTGACAATTATCAGCTTCCTCTCTTCTCCTGGACCCCGGAGGTGATTGACACTGTGATCCTGGACCGGATGGATGAGCCGCCACAGGGGGGTGGTGAACCAGCCATCATCTGTATGGGAGGAGCACTGGCCAATGCCATCTTTGATGCCTGCGGTGCCAGGCTCCACCAGATGCCTATGACTCCTGAAAGAGTCCTTGCAGGAATTAAATTAGCAAAGGGATAGTTTATTTGAGCGCTGCCAGAATCCCAAATATGAGGAAGGCAGTAAGTAAGAGAAAAACGGCCACCCAGAGCCACAGGTAGCGCTTTTTGAAACGCTCCATCCCTTCACTTGAATCCAGCACTCCCTGCTGAAGATCGGACAGATAAGCCTTTAACTTTCGCAGTCCAAGCAGGCTTCTGGCCTTCTGCGTTCCGTAGATAATTAGAAAGGCCATAAGGGTAACCACAACGAACATTGTTATATTGTTGATCACATATGATCCCTTGTCATTATCAACATATAGGTTCAGGTTGCTAATCAGGATAATGGCCGAAATAGAAGCCAGTATCAGCCAGAGCTCATAAGGTTTCCGGTAAAACCAAAGCTGCTTCTGAATCAGATTCTGCAGCGAATCACTATAATTATTGATCTCCCTGAATTTGTAGAACACATCTATGCCAAATACCAGGGTCCCAATAGTAAATATCAGCTGAGGAATAAGAATCCACATTATGGCAGAATTATTCATGTAACCTGCCAGGTTCATGGAGAGTAGGATAATATTGGCCAATTGTAAGGCCCCATAGAAAATCAGGTTAAAATTAATGTTCCTGTTTCCTTTCAATGTCTTTTCACTTAAATATTTTGTAATCATATCCTTGTCAGTAAGTTCGTCCATGAACATCCGGTCATTTCCCTCCTGCCACATATGAATCAGCTCATCCTTCTTCATGACTTTGAGTTTTGAATGTGTAAATTCTTTCTGAGCTTCTCCCTGATCCTCACCAGCCGTACACTGACATTCTTTGTACTAATCCCGGTGATTTCAGCTATCTCTTCATAGGAACACTGTTCCAGGTAAAGGAAAATAATGGTCTTGTCCAGGTCTTTTAATTTTGATATCTGTTTGTATAAGAGCTTTACCCTGGCTTCTTCATCCTGCTTTTCAAATGGATCTTCAGAAGTCTTTAGCTCCTGATCTGTGAGCCCGGTGTATTTCATTTTACGGGCCCTCAGTCCCAGCATGGCTGTATTCAGCGCCACACGGTACATCCATGACTGGAATTTGGAATCGCCACGGTAGGTCGGATAAGACTTCCACAACTGATAAATAATCTCCTGCTTTAGATCTTCCCGGTCCTCCCCGTCTGCATAGAGCTTACAGATTTTGTAGATGATCCCCATATGTGAGTAAACCATCTCCACAAAATATGCTTTGTCAGGTACCTGTTTAATCAATTCATTGACGTTTTGTAAGTCATTAGTTACAGGATGGACAAAAAAACTACAGAAGAATTTAGATATTATTGGTCCAGGGCATTGATTAGCTCCTGGACATCCTCTTCATTGTTAAATACATTTAAGGAGATTCGGATATTATTTCCCCGTAATGAGACAAAGACATTTCTTGCTTGCAACTCACTAACAAGAGCCTCACCGTTGGTACCAGCAGGAAGTTGTAGTCCCATCAGATGATGGGCCCTGTGGCTTTCATCATCCACCGGGGCTCCTTTTTCGAGAAAATGCTCAATCAATGGAGCCCCCAGCTTTCGACCATATTCCTGAATTTCCTCAACACCCCACTCCAATAGTTGTCCCAGTGCCTCATCCAGCATGGGCAAAAAGATGAAGTTGCTGCTCTGTCCTACATCAAAGCGGATGGCCCCGGGCTTATAGCCTTCCTCATAGTTGGTCAGTCGGTCAAATCGTTCCGAATTTGGTCGGGTCATCCAGGACTCCTCCAACGGAATCCCCTGATTAAAATCCTCATGTATATAGGAAAGCGCCGTGGAATATGGACCCATCAGCCATTTGTAGGCAGCACAAATCAGTGCATCAATCTGGCAAGCGACCACATCAACGGGCAGGGCCCCGACAGATTGAGATCCGTCTACAATCAGTTTTGCACCTACCTCTTTGCAACGCGCTCCGATCTTCTCCAGGTCGAACCGGGTTCCGTTCATCCAGTGCACTGATGCCATCACTACAAAGGCCGTATCCTTATTGATGGCCTCCAGGATTCTGGTGTTCCACTCTTTTCCCTTTTGGGGAATATCATCATTCCTGGCAATCACTCTTAGCTCTGCTCCATGATCCCTGCACCATCTTTGAGCAGTATAATAACAACTGGGAAACTCTTCGGACAGGGTCAGGGCATGTTGACCCTTTCCACAGGGAATGTTCCTTATTACACTGCTCATACCATAGGAAACAGAGGGCATAATGGCAACCTGGTCCGGAGCACACATTACCATTTGGGCGAACTTGTTTCTTACACTCACCGCTTCGGTAAAAAAATCAACCGGCTTTATGGAGATGGGATTTCTCTTACGTCGCATTCCTTCAATCCCCCTCTCTTCAACGGACTTCAGAAGTGGGGACATATAAGCACAGTTCAGGTAATGAATTTCTTCAGGCAGTTGAAAAAGGTGTTTCTGGCAATTCATATCTTAAAATTTGGGGTGGAATTATTTACCCTGGATCAGAATTGTATCGCATTCCGATGCGGCAAGCCTGTATTTTAAGATCTCCTCCGAACAATCCAGGTAAAATTGATACTCCTGATCATTGCATATCAGGATATTGGCCACAAAATATACGCTCATTGTGCAAATTCTTTAATATAGATATCCTTAAACCTTATTTTTAATTCGTCATTCATATGTAATTGAAATCCAATGCATCCCGTAACTCCGGACCCCTGTAAGCTATGCGCTTCATCATTCAGAATGCCCTCCCCATTAAAAACTGTGACAGGATTTCCATTAACCAGGGTCTCAAGCATCATTCCCCTGCATATTATCTCCATGCTATTCCAAACCTCTGGATCATCCTCATAGTAGAACAAGATTGTTTCCAGGGCCCCTTTCGGAGCCTGCTCCGGTGTAATCCTCCAATCGGGCAGAGAGGGATGTATCCATCTGCGCACCCCTTCAGTTTCATCGTATATCAAACCTGTTCGAAAGGGATCGGGACCATGTATATCAACCTGGGGTCCATTTAACCACCCTCCATAATTAGCACTATCTGATTTATCATATTGACTGCGAAACTGCACTCCACTGTTCCCTGCTGACTCCCTGAATACCTGGAACTTAAGCTTTAGATGAAAATTTGCAAATTCCCTTTCCGTAGCAAGCCAGATATAATTGTGATCCCGATCTCCAATGGAATTGCATGTGATACATCCTTCCTTCACGTCCCAGTACACTTTCCCCTGGTCTTCTGGGATGCATTTCACAGTCCAGCCTTCCAGATCCTCGCCATTGAAGAGTGACTCCCACTGATCATCCTTACAGCCTAACAGAACAGAAATCATGCATATGAGCCCTGCATAAATAAAAAAGTGCT
>JAUVIT010000191.1 GCA_030592605.1 Bacteroidota bacterium | reverse complement strand
TGAACTTCGTTGTAGTTATCAGCAGAAACCCGGCCCATCATACTCAGGTAATCGGTTATTTCCCAGTCAGCCTGAACATATCCAATTAACCTGCTCCTATGGTCCTCCGGATAGTTTTCATAAGCTGTCCAGTATGGATTGTCCCAGAATATAGGTACAGGATCGTTCCATGCGTTGGGATTCCAGGTCAGGTTCTCTCCGGTTTGATCGTACAACTCTTTTTGTTGCAACATGTCCACATTAACCTGATACCACTGTCTGAACATGGACATAATGTTTCCACTATATCCTGTACTATTCCGTCCTTTTCCCTTGGAATTAATGTATTTGACTGAAGATGTAACCTTCAGACCCTTAAGAACATTATGCGATCCGCTGAAAGTAAAGTTGTTTCTATTAAGAGAACTATTCGGATAGATACCAGTTGCACTCCTGTTGGAATATGCCATCCGGTAAGTTGTATTATCTGTACCTCCACTGATATCGATGCTGTTGGCAAGAGTCACTGAGTTATTAAAATATGAAAGAGGTCCATTCTCAGGAGCCACATAGGGAGTTGCTCTACCGAAGTTCTCTGATTCTGGCAACCAGGCATCGTATTGATAAACAAGTGTACCATCCAAAGGTCCACCCCTGGATGCATCATCGTAATAAGGTACCAGATACTTGTCGGTATCTTCGAGCCCATTCCCATCTATATCATCCCAATCAAGCCCTGGCAGGTCAGAATTGTGCCAGGCAGGATCATATCCTCCTCCATACTTGGTCTGAAATTTGGGAAAGGTGCTTGGATCGATAACTCCTACGGTGACATTAGAGCTTACTGATACTCCCAGTTTCGAGCTCGGCTTCCCTTTTTTACTGGTAATAATGATCACACCGTTGGCAGCCCTGGAGCCATAGAGTGCAGTAGCCGCTGCACCTTTCAGTACTGAAATGGATTCAATGTCATCCAGGTCAAGGTCTGAAACCGCATTCCCATAGTCATAGGCCTGTCGACCCTGGGCCTGAGCACCATAGTCCTTGTCAGTCATGGAGTTACTAATAGGAACTCCATCAAGCACAAACATGGCCTGGTTGGACTGAAAAAGAGAGGATGAGCCTCTTATAAGGATATTTGAAGATCCGCCAATATTGTTGGCCACCTTGACCTGAACACCAGCGATTTTACCTGAAAGCGCATTGACCAGGTTGTCTGTCTTTACCTGGTTAACAGCTTCTCCATCGACCTTCTGGACAGCATATCCTAGAGATTTCTTTTCCCGGGAAACCCCAAGTGCAGTTACAACAACCTCATCCAGTTCCATGGATGTTGACTCCAGAATCACATTAATTTCAGATCGATTATCCAATGTCAGCTCCTGGGTAGCCATACCCACAAAGCTGAACATCAGAGCTTCAGAATTCTGAGGAACATCTAAAGAATATATACCGTTCATATCTGTAATGGTCCCAATGGAGGTCCCTTTTACAGACACGGAAACACCTGGCAATGGAGCTCCGTCATCGGCTCCCGTCACCGTGCCGGTGATTTCCCGGGACTGACCGAATAAGGTCAGGGTGCCCAGTGCCATAAATAGCAAAAAGCTTAATACTTTTTTGTTTTTCATAGACTCAGATTTAGTTTTACGATTAATAACTTTATCTACCACACTTATCCCTGCAGAAGAACACCAAACGCCCTGCAAAACACAGTTTGTAGATTTATTTTGAGCTGAAGATGGCAGAAAGCCTACTGTTTATCTAATAATATCAAGCAATGGCAGATTTCAGAAGATATTCTGCCTATATAAGTCTGTTTTTATCCGTTTACCGGGTATTATGACCCTTTGATGGGTACAATGGCTGTTGTTTACTGACAATACTGAAGCAATTCGAACAATTCTACCTTCAGATAAGTGTATATGACAACTTGGAGGGGGTCAACAAGTGTCCTATTATTAAGCTCTCATATAGCTTTGAGGATGGGTTTCATAAAGAAATCACAGTTCATTAATGCAGAAATTAGTAAGCAAAGAAGCTCCTATGAATATACATATCAAACATTTAGAATCATAAAACCACACCCAAATAATGTGTTATGTATATTTTGATATATTTACATAACTAACTGCCAAAACCAAGCTCTATGCTAACCCTTACCGACTATCTTATTATCTCTGCATATTTTCTTGTTATTCTTGTTGTTGGGGCCCTTACCGGCAGGAAACAGGAGAAGGAGGAGTTCTTGATCTCCGGAAGGAAACTCACAACTCTTCAGGCTACCACCACCATCTTCTCCAGCCGCATCGGCGCAGCTATTCTGCTAACCTATACGGCCCTGGTCTATATGTATGGGATGGGTGCATTATGGTATTTTGTAGGTTCTGTATTCGGACTCTTTGTTTTTTACTTCTTCGGGCTTAAAGTGAAAAAGCTGGCCGATAAGGAGAAATTTTATACCATGCCCGATTTCTTTTTCTTTCTGAAAGGGAAAACTGCAGGTTACCTGGCCACAATTACCACCATTATCATCATGTTTGGATGGGTGGTGCTCAATTTCACGGCAGGGGCTAAACTTGTTTCGGAGTATACGCCCATTAGTTATGATATTTCGGTTATTATTGTTGGAGGCATCATTCTGATTTACCTCATTGCTGGTGGATTCGATGCCGTGGTAAAGACCGATATCGTGCAAACTTTTGGCATCTTCCTCTTATTTGTGCTGATGATGTATCTCCTGACCACCACCAGCACCAGGCCCGGACTGGCATTTATGGACCTCTTTAGCATCCCAGCCATGCAGATCATCAGTTTCTTCCTGGCAGGATTCTTCATCCCCATGGCCTCACCGGAGCTCTGGCAAAGGGTCTATGCCATCAAGGACAAGAAGAATTTCAGGCGAAGTATCATTCTATCCTCTGTATTCTATATCATTGTCGGTTTTATCCTGCTTCTTATCGGACTGGTCATTCGTGCAGACATTCCCGACATCGCACCCGACACTTCGCTGATTGTTGGATTCAGCAGACTGTTGCCGGTGGGACTGGCAGGTCTATCCGTGGTCATTATCTACTCTTCGGTCTCCTCCTCGGCCGACACCTATATGTTTACCGCTTCCGCTTCGGTATCACAGGATTTCTTGGAGAAAACAGGTTTAACAAAGTCAGATAACCTGAGAAAAACCATGCGTTACAGTATGGTGGTCCTGATGATCCTTGGGGTAGGCATGGCTCTTATTCTTCGAGATATTGTCGATGCCACCTTCTTCTTTGTATCCCTCACCATGTCACTTGGATTACTTGTTCTGGTCCTGTGGATCTATCCGAAAATCAACCGGCTAAGCGTTTGGCTCTCCATCCTATTCTGCCTGATAGGTGTTATTGTACCGGCCTTCGTCATCGGGATCTCAGAACAACTGGTGATGTGGGCTTTTGCAGCTTGTATTTTTGGAATCCTGCTGGGAATGATTATAGAGGGGATCAGGAAGGTAAGTGGTCGTTCGAAAAATGGTCTGAAATAATAGTTCGATTGTAACAAAAAACAAAATGGGAGCAAACTTTTGGGTTTGCTCCCATTTCACTGATAAGTACCCATAGCCACCAATCAGTGCCGAGCTACAGTTATTATGGCCGGCCCAACCGATCATCCCCGAAGGGTTTTTTAACCGGCAGGCCCGGATCCTCAGCCCATGTTCCATAGAACATTGACCTGCTACCGTCCTTTCACCCGGTGAAACACCGGATTTCCGGGACTGGCTCCTGAAGGCCCCTGCCTCAACCAGGTCGTACGATCTGCCTGAGGCCAGAGTGAAAAAGCTTAGTGGAACCCCAGAGGATTCTTTTTGGCTCTTCAGCCTTTCGGATCAACCTTTTAAAGATCAACCAAGAGGAGACCTGAGGTTAAATATATCAGGAAACATTGTTTCATGATATATGCCTGGCTCTGGATGAACCTCCGGATCGGGGGGAATCCCTGTTCCGGCCGGCTCGCTAACCAATTCCCCGTAGGGTTGGCTCACTATACCGGACGATCCCTCGAGCGGCCTGTTATCTCTTACTCGGTACAATCAAAAATAGACCATCGGCTGAAGCAAGTCAAGATTCAGAAGCCTTTCTATATTCACAATTCATTCACATAGGATATTAACAAATTGTTAATATCTGCTATGTCAAGTGTAGCAGTTGATACCCGCTTTAGGATTACTTCTCCTAATCCTCTTTACCAGGCTTTCTGCCAGGACTCTGGGTACCTTTGGAGATGGAATCTCTCATGGTGGTGTCCGCTTCAATATTCTTAAACTTGTAGTAGTCCATGATACCCAGGTTACCGCTCCTGAATGCCTCAGCCATGGCCAGCGGAATCTGCACTTCCGCCTCAATTACCTTGGCCCTTGCCTCCTGAGATTTGGCTTTCATCTCCTGTTCGGTAGCTACTGCCATGGCCCTCCTCTCCTCTGCTTTGGCCTGGGCAATGTTCTTATCCGCATTGGCCTGATCCATCTGGAGCACAGCACCAATGTTTTTCCCGATATCGATATCGGCCACATCAATGGATAGAATCTCAAAAGCAGTTCCGGCATCCAATCCTTTTTCCAGTACCATCTTCGAGATGTTATCGGGATTCTCAAGCACCTCTTTGTGGGATTTGGAGGAACCAATGGATGAAACAATACCTTCGCCAACCCTGGCCAGTACAGTCTCTTCTCCAGCACCACCCACAAGCTGTTTGATACTGGCCCTTACAGTTACACGAGCCAGGGCTATCAACTGTATCCCGTCTTTAGCTACTGCTGTTACCGGCGGCGTATTGATCACCTTTGGGTTTACCGACATCTGAACCGCTTCCAGCACATCCCTTCCTTCAAGGTCAATGGCCGTTGCCATTTTGAAAGTGAGGTCAATATTGGCCTTGCTGGCAGAAACCAGTGCATGGATC
>JAUVIT010000243.1 GCA_030592605.1 Bacteroidota bacterium | reverse complement strand
CCGTCTTTTCTGAAGCAGGGCGAGAGAGGTACCAGTAGAAAAAGAGTACTGCCGACACAAGCAGCAATCCCCCGGCCCCAAAAAAGAGACTTACATTAACCACCTCCATGCTGATTAGCTGTGATACTATCAAACCCAGGGCAGCAAGACCAGTGACAATAAAAAGCACAGCAATGAATTTTCGGGCCATGTTACCTGACTTGTTCCCCTTCGTAATTCTTATGGAAGAAGCTTTTTTATGTGCACTGAAATGGCGCTTCAAGTGACGGTTCATAGGAAACCAAATGGCCATAAAAGCGATCAGGAGGGTGATAAACAATCCGGTCACTAAAGTGGATATTTTTATATCCATATGCATCATCTCGGTGCGGACCACCCCGCTCCACACCCCGTTCAATGCAACAAATACAAGTTTATTATAGAGTACTGCCAGCACCACTGCTGCAAGTGAGCCCGCAAGGGCAACCAGCATGCTCTCACCTAAAATAATGCGACTTATAGTTTTTATGGGGATACCCATCACCACCAATGTCTTGAGCTGCTCCCTCCTGCTCTCTATATTCAAAAGGAACAAAAGCACAATCAGCAGGATTCCTGCCACCAGCAGGAAAAAACTAAGTCCGCCAAAGAGCTGACTGAAATCCGTTCCGTTTCCGGCCGCCTCATATCCTTTGTTTCGTGTGGCTTCAATTGTGAAACCAAGCATCTCCGGATGGATCTGCTCCATTAAAGAGTGCTCCAGCGAAGCCAGAGTCAGCCCACCATCCACGCCTGTGCCATCAGCTGCCATAGAATAACGAAAAGATGTATAGGTTCCGAAACGATTCTTCCAGAGCTCCTCTCCACGCTCCACAGAGATAAATGCCTTGGGGATTCCGCCATACTCATCCCAGTAATCTTCATCCTTATCCCTGATGCTTTCCAGCGAAATGGGGACTCCGGTTTCCCAGTCGCGGCAGTTGCCCGCATCGGATAGTCCGGGCAAATCGGGCATCAGCGTTCTATCGCCAAAGCGCCCTTCCATGTTTACGATGGAATGAACCACAAAGGTGGTGCTGGTATCGGTAAGTTCGCGCAGCGGACCCACCACAAAAAAGTTAAGCTGAAGGGTATCACCCGCTTTGGCCGAGAGGTCTTCAGCCAGCCACTCGTTGATAATCATTTCTCCGGGCTTGAGCACCTGTGAAGGAAGCGTAGATACAAAGGAGTAAGGTGCAGCTCCGGATGCCGATTCGATCCGGTTTACAAAGTAGGTCAGGATGCCCTCACGCACCAGGGAAGCCTCACTTCCAATTTCGGCAGAAAAGAGAGCTGCCGAAAGTGCATCATCTATAAATACCCGGTCGCTGGTGACCTCCATTTGCTGAAACTCTTCCAGCTTTTTCAATTTTAGTCCTGCATCGGACGCAGAGAACTGCTCGCCTACTGCCTGAAAGATCTCCTCACTTTCAATTTGTTCATCCGCCTGGAACAAGATCAGATTGGCCCTCCCTGAAAAATCCATTAATTCACCGAGGCGTTCCAGTGAGATAAATACATTAAAAGGTGCTGTTTGTGACACCTTCAGGTTGAAGCGCCCCAGCTCCTGGTCGCCGGCCACTCCTTTTACAGCGGCCCTCAGGGTGACAACACTTTCGGCATCGGAAACAAAAGGTGCATTCAGAGGGATCAGGCTCGCTTTTTCGATCCGCAGGAGCAGCTCATCTCCTGCTTCCACGCTTAGCCTGTTGGCCAGGTTATGGCTAATGATGATTGAATCGCCCGAAAGTGTGCTATAGTAATCCTGTATTCCGGCGGCACTGTCAAATTCGGGCTCCACCCCCAGGACCTGGATGTGATTGATTCGCCGTGCCCCTCCATCGGCCGTAGCACTCCCCTCCTGCAACAGGATGCTGGAAACCGGGATCTGCAGCTGCTCCTCTACCCGCTCTGAAAGTTCCTTTGTAAAATAGCGGTCGCCGGCTTTCAGTACATGGGTGATATTTCCCAGACGATGCTCCACTATGCGATTCAGACTGTACTGCACCGAATCGCCCACCATCAGGGCCCCGGTTAGCACCGCTCCACTGATGGCCACACCCAGGGCCAGTAGTAGGTTCTTCCTGGCGTAGTAGCGTAGATTGTTGCTTATGAATTTTAGGACTGTCATGTAAGTGTAGAAAGGAGGATCAGATCTCTTGTAATTTGCCCTTGTGTATCTCCAGGGTCCTGCCCATTTGCCGTGCCAGTTCGACGGAATGGGTTACCACCATCAGGGTCAGGCCATCCTCCTTATTCAACTCCAGCAGCAGGTCGGCCATATTCTCCACATTTTCGCTGTCGAGGGCCCCGGTGGGTTCATCGGCAAGCAAAATAGAGGGGGCATTGATCATGGCCCTGACTACGGCAGCACGCTGACACTCACCACCCGAAAGGATTCCTGGAAGTTTGTTCCTGAATTCCCAGATGCCCACCCGCTTCATAAGGGCCTCGGCCCGTTGAGCACACTTTGCGCGGGATATCTTATCCCTTTGTACCAGTGTGGGGATCAACACATTTTCCAGCAGGGTACATTGAGGAAGCAGGTGGTGGAACTGGAACACAAAGCCAATTTGCCGGTTCCTGTAGAGATCGATTTCCTGCTTGGCATAGGTCGTGATATCCTCCCCGCGAAACAGCACACTGCCTTCATCGGGACTGTCGAGGCCGCCCACCAGGTTTAGCAGGGTGGTCTTGCCTGAGCCGGAAGGCCCAAGGATAGCGATCCGCTCTCCCTCCTTTACCTGCAGAGAGAGATCGTTCAGCACCGGACGATAGCTTGAATCGCCGCGATTGCCAAAACCTTTGTTTATATGTTCTAGAGATAGCAGCATCTGTTCCTGATTTTATGCTTTCTGACTATATGATTGAATGGCTTTTTCATACACCTCCACCATTCTTTCGGCCTGCACATCTATATGGAAATGTTTGTCCACCCCCTCTTTCCCGGTCCTGCTAAGACGATCCATCTCTTCCGGATCCGATAAGAGCTTCTCCAGTGCTTGAGCCAGTGCCTCCGGGGTATTCTCCTGATAGATCACACCCCCGCCGGAGAGCTCAACAATCTCCGGGAAAGCTCCCAGGGCGGGTTGCACTACGGGAATTCCCGAAGCCATGCACTCCAGCAAGTAGATGCCAAATGCCTCGCCATTTCGGACCGGTACTGAAACCACTGCTACCTTTTCCAGGTAGTCCCTGAGTCCCTGCTCCTCAAAATCTTCATGGAACTCTACCTGCTCTTGCAGTCCATGCTCCCTGATACTACTCCGGATATCGGAAAGGAATTTTTTATCATCGCCGGTCGATCCTCCTGTAAGCACCAGGTTTACATCGTCAAATTCAGCCTTCTGTTTTAGCATGATAAAGGCATCCACCAGGATATCCATGCCGTTTCCATGACTCATACGGCTTACATACCCGATGTTACGTTTTTTCTCTTTCACCGGCTTGAAGGTATAGTCTGCAGGATCCACTCCAACGTGAACCGGGGCCACTTTCGCCTCTGGAAGTGACATTTTTTCCTTCATCACACCAGCATAATAGTCACTGACCGAAATAAATTTCGCAACATGATCCGCCTTCTTCGACATCAGTTTCCAGACACTTTCCGCCGCTGAGGGTTTCATCACATCGACCCACACATCTTCGTCCTGAAGGGAGCAGATCACCGGTACATTAAGACGCTCGCCCAGCTGATGTGCCAGTCCAAGCAACAGGGCATTGGAGAGGTGGATCACATCGGGATCACAGTTCTCCACGATCCAGTCGACCATCTTTTGCAATTCATCCTTCTGCTGCCCCTCTTCGCCCAGCAACATGGAGACGGTCATTTCCTCCAGGCCCTTGGCCCGTGTTGAACCTGCAAATTTAGAGGCCAGCTTCAGCATGGGCTTGGAGTTAAGTGCCCGATCAACCCAGCCCGGGGCCTTCCTGAATATGGGAAACAACTGCTTCAGGTAAATGCTGATGGCCCCGTAAAAAACCGGAATCTCCCTGCTCAGATCGTGTTCATCGGCAAACAGCGGCAGGTACATAGGAAGCTTCCTCACCATATGGTCCGATTTACGAAGTGCCTCCACATATTTAGAATCGCGCAGGCAGTTCCCACAGTAAAAACTACCCCCTGAACCGGGGATAATGTGCATAATATTCATTATATATCCTTTCTATTTTTTTCCAAAACAATAAACTCGCCCATCGTCACCCGCCACATAAATGCGGTT
>JAUVIT010000116.1 GCA_030592605.1 Bacteroidota bacterium | reverse complement strand
ATCTGTTCTTCTAAGCTCCCAGCGTAGAAACAAGAATAGCCTTTATTGAGTGCATTCTGTTTTCAGCCTCATCAAAAACGATGGAGTGTTCCGATTCGAACACCTCTTCGCTTACCTCCATGGCTTCCAGTCCAAATTTCTGGTAGATCTCCTCTCCCACTTTGGTCTCCCTGTTATGAAATGCCGGAAGGCAGTGAAGAAATTTCACAGCGGGATTCCCGGTCGCCTTTATCACATCCATATTCACCTGATAAGGCCTGAGTAATTTGATTCGTTCGTCCCATACCTCATCAGGCTCACCCATGGAGACCCATACATCGGTATAAAGAAAATCCGCATCCCTTACCGCTTTCTGCACATCATCGCTGATAGTAATCTTTGCCCCGGTCTCATTTGCAATCTTTCTGCACTTCTGAACCAGGGACTCATCGGGCTGAACCGACTCAGGAGCTGCAGCTCTGAAATCTATCCCCATTTTGGCAGCGCCCACCATCAATGAGTTGCCCATGTTGTTCCTGGCATCGCCCAGGTAACAAAATTTCATTTCCTCCAGAGGTTTACCGGAATGCTCCATCATGGTCATGAAATCGGCCAGAATCTGGGTAGGATGAAACTCAGTGGTCAGACCATTCCAGACAGGCACCCCTGCATGGGCTGCAAGCTCCTCCACCACCGACTGACCAAAGCCTCTGTATTCGATCCCGTCATACATGCGTCCCAACACACGGGCAGTGTCTTTCATGGATTCTTTGTAGCCAATTTGTGATCCGGAAGGGCCCAGGTAGGTAAGCCCGGCTCCCTGGTCAAGCGCAGCCACTTCAAAAGCACACCTGGTACGGGTTGAACTCTTTTCAAAAATCAAGGCAACGTTCTTCCCCTTTAAAGTGGGGACTTCAGTGCCACTATACTTTGCCTTCTTTAAAGAAAAACCAAGATCCAGCAGAAAGTGAATCTCCTGGGGGGTAAAATCAAGAAGTGTCAGAAAATGTCGGTTGCGCAGGTTAAAAGCCATGATAAGAAAGAAATTAATTGGTCAGATAAAAATAATATAAATTGTCAGTCATCGTATTCCATGGTAATTTTTGTTCCATAGCTTCGATCTTCGAGCTTAAAAGCTTCTGTAATAACGCTCTTCTCTCCACCCTTCTCTATGAACTGCAAAGCCGCCCTGATTTTTGGAGCCATATCGCCTTCACCAAACATGCCCTGATCCAGGTATGAAGAAGTATCCTTGTAATTTAAGAACTCTTTTACTTCCTGTTGGGGAGTCCCGTAATTGATGTATACAAATGGCACGTCTGTGAGGATATAGAACTCATCGGCTCCAATCCTGGCCCCCAGAAGGGCCGATGCCAGATCCTTGTCGATTACCGCTTCGGATGGCCTGATGCGGCCTTCAGCATCACGGTAAACAGGAACTCCTCCTCCACCCGAGGCCACTACAATGCTCCCCTGCCGGGCCAGCTTTTCAATTACCTTCTCATTGATGATCTCAATGGGCTTCGGGGAAGGCACTGCTCTTCGATAGCCTCCTTCACGCTTATTTCCTTTCTGAAAAATCCATCCTTTTTCGGCAGCAATCCTATCCGCTTCCTCCTTACTGTACGTTTTTCCCACCCTTTTGGAGGGTAAGTGGAAAGCCGGATCGTTCTCTTCTACCACAGACATGGTAACCAGTGTAAGCACTTCCTTGTGGATTCCGTTTTTATGCAGAATATTCCTGAGCATTCGCTCAATCATATAGCCTATCCCCCCCTGCGAGTCAGCCACACAGATATCCAGCGGCATCTGCGGAATGCCGTAATTTTCTTCACCTGCATCGTTACGCATCAGGATATTGCCTACCTGGGGACCATTTCCATGGGTAATGACCAGGTCATAATCTTCCCTGATCAGAAACAAAAGATTTTCCAGGGTATCGGTCGTGTTCTGCTCCTGCTCATCGATGGTACCCAACTGATTGTCGCGGAGTAGTGCATTTCCTCCAAGCGCTACAACTGCCAGCTTTTTCATAATAGATCTTTATTGAACCTTGCAAATCTATATATTCCCCTTTCTATGTTTTGTCATAAAAAGAGTTTCTTAAACATATATAGTGATATATTTTTCTAATTTTGGGTGAAAATTGGTGGAAATTCATACAATTTACCGTGCCCCGTAGACTCATTATTCCCTTCCTGTTTCTGGTTTCACTGCTTCTTTACAGCTGCCGCCGTCAAACTCTTCCTGAAACAGTGGAAGCGCATTACGTAAAGTACAATATTTCCTACATGGAGAGTATGGCTGGCGATGTCCCCACCCGGATCCTGCCTGCCAAAATGGATACCTGGTATACCGACTATTTTGTGGTCACCCGAATCAATGGTTTCTTCAATCAATTCTCTCTTATACAAATTGCCGACCTCAGGAACAAACGTGTATCCACCCTTCTTAACCTCTTTGGAAATAAAGTCTACTACAGGGGTGAAAGGGGAGAACTGCCAGCCGGAATTGTTGCCCCTGCAGAGCTACATATCCAAACCACCGGGGAGCAATCTGTGATTGGCGGCCTCAACTCGGAGCAAGTTAAAATAGATACCGGGATCGAGAGCTTTAATATGTACTACACCCGCGATTTCTCTGTTCGAAGACCCAATCTGAGTACTCCATATAGCACTATTAAATACCCTTTGTCTGATTTCAGGATTCAGCTCAGCTACCTGAAAATGCATCTTACCTGTGCAGAATATGAAACCAGAATCATTGAATCTGAGATCTTTACGGTCCCAGATGATTACAGGCATGTAAGCCGTCCGGTCATGGAAGATTTTATTAACAGTCTGTTTACAAAAGAATAAGCTGAACTGTTCCGTTATTAGTACATTAGTTAGTTATAATCTACAGTAGATCGTTATTCAACCGGGGTAGGATGGCCAAAAAAAAGAAGAAGAAAAATCCAATTGTAAGGTTCCTGGGGTCTGTGCATGCCTTTTTTAAGGATGACCGCTTTCGTTATGCCACAGGAATTGTATTCCTGTTGCTGGCGCTGTTTTTAATCCTCTCACTTATCTCCTATCTGATCAATTGGAAAACAGACCAGGATTTTGAATGGGCAAAGGTATTCTCCGGTCCGGAAATCCAGGTTGAAAACTCAGGCGGAAAACTAGGTGCATGGCTGTCCAATCTGTTCATTAACAAATGGTTTGGAATTGCCAGCTTTCTTTTCCCGATCATCCTGATAATCTGGGCGATGGCACTTTACAAGATTCGGGTAGTGAAAGCCGCCAAGGCCATTCGGAACAGCCTTATCCTGATCATTCTTTTGTCGCTTACTCTTAGCTTGATCTTTGGAGATGCCGGAGGAGCACTGGGAAGTGGTCCGGGCGGACAACACGGATATTTCCTCAGCAGATGGTTGGTCGCAAGCATAGGTACACTGGGAACCATTTTCCTGCTGGTCATCTGTTATGCGGCCATGCTACTGTTCTCAACATCTTTCCTGGACTGGATCAGGACACTAGCTAACCCCTTTGTCTCCACAGACGAACAGGCGCAAGAAACTGAGCAAACAGTTGAACAGGAAGAGCTTATACAAAGCGATAATACAAGCCAGGTTGAGAAAGAGATTGAGGAAGAACCCTTTGTTGTTAAAGTTGATGACAGCGAAGACAAGAGTCCCCTGACAGAGGAAAACTCCAGTGGAAAAGTAGATGTGGAAATGACCATTGAGGATATTGATCCAGAGGATATAAATCTTGATGAGGGAGCCCTGGGTGAGTACGACCCCACTCTGGACCTACCCAAGTTCAGGTATCCACCTCTGAGTCTAATGAAGGATTATGACAAGGGAGAAACAACGGTAAGCAATGAAGAGCTGATATCCAATAAAAACCGGATTGTCGAGACTTTGGGGAACTATAATATCAAGATTGACAAGATCAAGGCCACCATTGGGCCAACGGTGACACTCTATGAGATCGTCCCGGCCCCCGGCATCAGGATATCCAAGATTAAAAATCTGGAAGATGATATTGCATTAAGTCTGTCAGCCCTGGGAATCAGGATCATAGCACCCATTCCCGGAAAAGGAACCATAGGAATAGAGGTTCCCAACCAGAATCCCAGGACTGTATCCATGAAATCGATCCTGGCCTCGAAAAAGTTTCAGGATGCGGATATGGAGCTGGCCATCGCTCTGGGGAAAACTATCTCCAATGAAACATTTGTATTTGATCTGACCAAGATGCCTCACCTCCTTGTTGCCGGTGCTACCGGTCAGGGTAAATCAGTTGGATTAAATGCCATTATTGCATCCTTGCTCTTTAAAAAGCATCCTGCTCAGCTGAAGTTTGTAATGATCGATCCCAAAAAAGTGGAGCTTTCCCTTTACAGCAAGATAGAGCG
Organism: Bacteroidota bacterium; assembly: GCA_030592605.1. Taxonomy (GTDB): domain Bacteria; phylum Bacteroidota; class Bacteroidia; order Bacteroidales. The sequence continues at coordinate 1,898 of JAUVIT010000116.1, read as the reverse complement.
GCATTACCTGGCCAAACTTCCCGAATCAGAAGAGGCCATAATCACTGATACCCAGCAGGTGATCCACACTCTAAACAGTCTGTGTGGAGAGATGGACGACCGTTATAATCTGCTGAAAAACGCACAGGTAAGAAACATAAAGGAGTACAACAGCAAATTCATCAATCGAAAACTGAATCCCAACAAGGGGCACCATTTCCTCCCATTTATCGTAGTCATTATAGATGAATTTGCCGACCTGATCATGACAGCCGGCAGGGAGATTGAACACCCTATTTCCAGACTTGCCCAGCTGGCAAGGGCCATCGGGATACACCTGATTATTGCCACCCAGCGACCCACCACCAACATTATAACAGGGGTCATCAAAGCCAACTTCCCGGCCCGAATCGCTTTCAGAGTCACCTCCGGGATCGACTCCCGTACCATTTTAGACGGACCGGGTGCGGATCAGTTAATCGGAAGGGGTGATATGCTCTTCCTCAGTGGAAGCGAGCCCATACGACTGCAATGTGCCTTTGTAGACGGACCCGAGATTGAAGACGTAACTGATTTTATAGGACAACAAAAAGGCTACCCCACGGCTCTGATGCTTAATCCTGTAGAGGAGGTAAGCGGAAGCGGTCCCGAAGTGGATCTTGACAAAAGAGATGAAAAGTTTGAGGAGGCGGCAAGGCTTGTGGTCCAGCACCAGCAGGGTTCCACTTCACTTATTCAGCGAAAACTATCCCTGGGGTACAACAGGGCCGGGCGGATTGTGGATCAGCTGGAAGTTGCAGGGATCCTTGGTCCTTTTGAAGGTAGTAAGGCCAGGAAGGTCCTTGTACAGGATGAATTCAGTTTGGAACAGATTTTGAGTAAGCTAATCTAAATTTAGATTCGAACCATGAATCAACACAGACATATATGGCTGCTGGCGGTGCTATCTTTTTTCACCCTTGCCTCCTACAGTCAGCAGGACAGCAGGGCTGACAAGTACCTGCAGGCCGTATCGATGCAGTTCGACCTGAGCAAAGCTTATGTAATCCATATGGACTATATACGGGAGGACCTGATGCAGGAGACCTCTGCAGAGGGAGAAGTGGTGATCTGGATGAAAGGGCTGAAGTATAAGATAATGTTGGATGAGTACATTGTCTATTATAATGAGGATAAACTCTATTCCCAGAATACGGAGACCGAGGAGGTCTATGTAAGCGAGCCTGATCCGGACCAACCTGGTTATCTTCAGGCAGTTCCCATAAAGATCATCAAAGCTTATGAACAGGATTTCAATTACATGTACATTGGGAGCAGCCCTATGCAGGGTAAGAGTCTGATCGAAATACAGCTCTACCCAAAAGATAGATCGGGGCCTTATTCCATGCTAAAAATGTTTGTGAATCCCGACTCTCAGAAACTGGAAGTGATGCAGTTGAAACACAAAGAGGGTATTCTCTATACCATGATCCTCTCCGAAATGAAAGCAGATCAGACACTGAAAGAAAGTATTTTTGATTTTGATCCCGCTACCTTCCCCAACACCGAGATTATTGAGCTGATTGAATAACTCTCTGTCTATTCAGGATACTCAATCCTGGAATGATATATGTTGGTAAGCCTGTTCTTGAAAATCTCCTTAATGACGGTCATATCCGCAAAGCTTAGATCCGCCTCGGTAAACTGCTCCTCCTCAGCCTGTCGGCTGACAATATTCTCCACCAGGTCGGAAATGGATTCACGGGTATAGGCCTTCAGTGTCCGTGAAGCAGCTTCAACAGAATCGGCCATCATCAAAACAGCGTTCTCCTTGCTTTACGGCTTTGGTCCGGGGTATCTGAACTCATTGATATCCACCTCTTCATCCGGATTGGTATTGAGATAGGTACGGTAAAAAAACTGTACGGTACCAGTACCGT
>JAUVIT010000265.1 GCA_030592605.1 Bacteroidota bacterium | reverse complement strand
ATATGAAAAGATTTTTCAGGCTTCTGAATTACCTGGTTCCCTATAAATGGTTTGTGGTACAGAATGTTCTGTACAATATCCTGGGGGCCTTCTTTGCTCTCTTCTCCTTTGTCATGGTGATTCCCTTCCTTAGAGTGCTCTTTGACAATCAGGACATGGTGACAGAGCCCATGGAGTTTGAACTCAGTACCGAGTACCTGATGCATACTCTGAACTTCTACATTGGAAAATTAATGGGAACACATGATGCTGCCGGGGCCCTGATTATTGTTAGCCTCTTCGTAGTCGTGTTTAGCTTGCTGAAGAACGGATTTATTTTTGCTGCTAATTTTATGCTGGCACCCATTCGTGCTTTTATGGTTCGGGATATCCGGAATGATATATACCGTAAGGTGTTGAGGCTTCCGCTCTCTTTTTATACTGAAGCGAGGAAGGGTGATGTGATTGCCCGGATCTCCAATGATGTTCAGGAGATCGAAGCCTCCCTGCTTTCTTCCCTCCAGATGCTTTTCAGGGATCCGATTACCATTATTGTTTACATGGTAATCCTATTCTCCATCAGTTTCCAGCTAACCCTGACTGCACTGGTGGTCCTTCCACTGACAGGCTTGCTGATCGGGCGTATTGGTAAAAGTCTCAGGAAAACCACCTTCAGGGGACAACAGCGTCTGGGTGAGTTGCTGGCCTTGTTGGAGGAAACACTGGGCGGATTGAGGATTATTAAGGCCTTCAATGGTGAAGAGCAGATGAAGGACCGGTTTTTCAGCACCAACAATCGCTTTGCCTTGCTGATCAGGAAGGTTATACGTCGAAGGTACCTGGCCAGTCCCATCAGTGAAGTTCTGGCAACCATGGCGCTGATGGTGATATTAGCATATGGGGGATCTCTTGTACTTGGAGGAGGCGATGTGATGACTGGAGAGAGCCTGATACTTTTTCTCATGGTCTTTAGCCAGATTATCCCTCCGGCCAAAACCATTTCCACAGCCTGGATCAATGTTCAGAAAGGTATGGCATCGGTAGACCGGGTTGATCAGCTCTTGCTGGCAGATGATAAAATCTTTGAAAAGGCGGATGCTATTAAAGTAGATAGTTTTAATGATTCCATTGAGTTCAGGAATGTATCCTTTAAATATGACAAGGAGTATGTACTTAAGGATATCTCCTTTACCATCCAAAAGGGTCAGACCATTGCCCTGGTGGGAAAATCGGGGTCGGGAAAATCGACCATGGTGGACCTGCTCCCCAGGTTTATGGATACCACCGAAGGGGATATATATATCGACGGAGTTCCGGTAAGAGATTTCCAATTGAAATCATTAAGGTCTTTAATGGGCATGGTGAGTCAGCAATCGATCCTTTTCAACGACACCTTCCGAAATAACATTGCCTTTGGGAAGAGCGAAGGGGCAGAGCTGGAGCGAATCATAAATGCTGCCAAGGTGGCCAATGCGCATGAATTCATCATTGAAAACGAAGATGCATATGACTTTGGTGTTGGTGAGGGCGGGAGCAAATTAAGCGGTGGACAAAAACAGCGGATCAGTATTGCCCGTGCAGTATTGGCCAATCCGCCCATTCTGATTCTGGATGAGGCCACCTCGGCCCTTGATACAGAGTCAGAGCGCCTGGTACAGGATGCCATTATCAAATTGATGCAGAACCGGACCTCCATTGTGATTGCGCACAGACTCTCCACTATTAAACATGCCGATCTGATCCTGGTGATTGATGAGGGAGAGATTGTAGAGCGCGGGACACACAAAGAGTTGATATCTAAGGAAAAAGGCCTTTATCATAAGTTACATTCCATGCAAATGTTTTAAGCTCATATGAAGATCAGCGGATTCACAATGGGCAAGAATGCCCTGAAACTTTACTATCCCATGCGGCAAGCGATTGAGTCGATTTTGCCCCTGGTTGATGAATTTGTTGTGGCCCTTGGCGATTCGGATGAAGATGATATCTCAAGAGACGAAATAGAAGCTATTGGAAGTGAGAAGATTCGTATTGTTGATACCGTTTGGGATATAGAGAAATATCCCCGCGGTATGGAACATGCACATCAGACTGATATTGCAATGAATCTTTGTACGGGCGACTGGTTGTTCTATCTGCAGTCGGATGAAGTAGTCCACGAGAGGGATCTGGAGCCAATCCGGAAGCGATGTGAAGAGTTGCTGGACGACCATGAAATTGAGGGGCTTGTATTCCGTTACCGTCATTTCTGGGGAGATTATAAGCATGTACAGGATGGACATTGCTGGTATCGCAAAGAGATCCGGATTGTCAGGAACCTGCCCGATATTCATTCATGGGAATCGGCCCAGTCATTCAGGAAGATTCCGGGCTTTGATGGTGTGAATTACAGGCAGCAGGCCGGTACCTACAAATTGAATGTTGCAGAAGTGGATGCTGAGATCTTTCACTATGGCTGGGTTCGCCCGCCAAGGGTGATGCAGAATAAGATCAAGGCTTTCAGTGCTAATCATCGGGGCAGGGAGAGTGTAGCAGCAATGGAGGCAGCTCACCAATTTGATCGGATTTTTGATTATGGAAATCTCTCTAAATACACCTCCTATGAGGGGACCCATCCGGCTGTCATGAAACCGTGGATGGCTGATTTCGGCTGGAACGAGCAATTGCGCTTCACTGGTCCGGCCCAAAGCCAGAATCCCTTCAAGGCCAAACATGATAAACCCAAATACCGCGTAATTACCTGGATCGAGAAAAATCTGCTGGGAGGACGCAGACTGGGGGAATTCCGGAATTATATCTTATTAAAAAGGTAGCCTGGCCTTCTATTTATTGATCAGTTCTCCCTCTTTGGTATATCTCTTTTTTCCGGGTAGCTCCTCACCTGTGTCAAAGGATGTTTCTTCATACAATTCGCCGGTTTCATAATAGCGTTTGGTAATCCCGTTCTTTCTGTTCTGGTAATAGTCGGTATGCTCGTAAATCTTTCCGCTTTTGAAGAACCATATGGCAGGTCCGTGCTTACGACCATGTTCGTAGGTGATTTTTGAATGTACCGTTACACCGTCTTCGTAGAAATTGACTTTAACACCATGAACATACCCATTTTCATCCACTGGGTTCAGGCTGGACAGGGTGCCATCATCACGTCTCTTTTTTACCATCTGGGGTGTGTCCTCATCGCCTGTTTGTTCACTGGCTTCCTTCCCCTGATTGCATGATACAATCAGGATGGAGAGGCTAAGGATCAATAAGAGTTGAAGCTTTGTTTTCATGGGAGAGCATGTTTGGGGGTTAAATATACCTGATTTTCCTTGAACCACAACGGATACAATTGACTCTCCTCGCAGCTTGCTGCGAGGAACCTTTAGCTCGACAAAGTCAATCATCGATTAATTGGTTATTTTAAATGCGCTCGCTAACCCCGAAGTAGAACTTCGGGGAATGCGCTCGCGTAATTCTGATGCGGATTTACCTTCATTAGTCTCGACATTTGGTCTACCTGTCAATATTTTGTGGCCCAGTTATTCGTTCTCTGCTTCTATTTTGATATTTTTACCCCGGAAAGCCAACTTTACTCTAAGATTCACAGGGAATGAAATATACTATTAATGAGCAGAATGGTGTGATTATTCGCCGCTTTTCAGGTGAGGTTTGCATCGAGGATATGATGGACTCATGGGACAAGCTGCTCGCGTCTTATACCAATCTGAAGGATTACAAAGGGATCCTCACCAGTTTCCTGGATGCTGATATTAAGCATGAAGATAATAACATGAATGTAGTGGTGGATTTTTTAAAAGGTAAGCTGGATCAGCTGAAAGATCTGAAAATAGCCATTGTTATGGATACCCCAATGGTGACCAACACCATTATTATGGGTCAGAAAGTGAAGTCTCTGCAAATTAAACCCTTCTCTACTGTTGAAGCCGCCATGTATTGGATCGAGCATTAGACAGACCCGAAGCAATTTT
>JAUVIT010000034.1 GCA_030592605.1 Bacteroidota bacterium | reverse complement strand
GACCGCTGCTGGATGCTTTCATCATCTACCTTGGCTACCTGTTTGTCCTTCCCTTCTGGGAACAGGTCAGGTTCAATACGGTGGATTATTACCCACTCCTTTTTCTCCGGGTTGTGGTGCCTGCCTATATCCTGATCTGGCTGTGCTCCCTTTACTATTCCGGGGTGTATGATAAACCGATGCGCCTGTACTCCTTTTTGAAGGGGCATCTGCTGGGCAGTGTGATCATTCTGGTCATATATGCTCTGCTACCTCTTGAGTGGAGGTTCTCACGGGCACTGATCTTCCTGGGCTCACTCTGGGCCCTGCTGGGAACCTTGAGTATCAGGCTGGTTCTTCACCTGGCTGGTGTTGCCGATTTTCAAATTGATCTGAACAAACAGAAACGAATGGTAATCGTGGGTCTGGAAGAAGAAGCCCTGCGGGTAAGTCATTTTCTGAAGGAGACACAGGCCCGGCCCGAAATCATAGGCTTCGTCTCCCCCTCACAAGATGTGCCTTTAGGGGAGGTGTATCCCGACTATATTGGTGATATTGACCAGATCGATGAGATTGCAGCCATCCACCGTTTGGATGAAATTGTCTTTTGCTCCAAGGATCTTTCCTCCACAAGGATCATCAAGATCATGACCCGGCTCATTGGAAGTTCTGTAGACTTCAAGATAGCTCCGCCAGAGAGTCTTTCAGTCATTGGCTCTAACTCTATCAATACCTCGGGCGACCTTTACACCATTCATTTCAATTCCATAGGAAAGGAGTCAAACCGTCGTAACAAAAGGCTGTTTGACGTGCTAAGCTCCCTTTTGCTCCTGATCACCTTCCCACTCTGGTTCCTTTTGGTAAAAGGTCACTTCAATAGTGTTGGAAATACCCTCTGGGTACTCTTGGGATTCCGTACATGGGTCGGATACCTGAGTGCAGAGCATCGGGTACAACCCGAATTACCACGACTTAAAAAAGGCATTCTAAATCCCGGGAGCCATCTGGCTCAGGAAACACTTAGCCCGGAAAGAATAAATGAGATTAACGTGGTCTATTCCAAAGATTACCGTGTGCTCAACGACCTGTTAATAATCGCCCGGAACTTCAGAAAAATCTAAAGGCAATTTTGATTAATTTTATCCAAATTGCTTGCTGTATGAGAAGAGTTCTGTTTTCATCCTTCCTGATACTTCTTTTATCCCCGGCCCTCATATTTGCTCAAAGAGATTCGGTACGTAATGCATACCTGGATGCCGAATCCTGGTTCCTCTTTGAAGAATATGGTGAAGCTCTTCCCCTCTACGAGTCGCTTCTTAAATCGGACCCGGGCAATGACAAGCTGAAATACAAAATTGGTATTTGCCTTCTGAACGATCCTTACCAGAAGGACAAAGCTATCCAGTACCTGCTCGAGGCAAGTCACAATATCAACCCGGCATTTAAGGAGAATAGCATAAAGGAGCGGACAGCCCCACCCGATGTTCTCTACTACCTGGGCAATGCCTACCTGATAAATGAGCTGCTGGAAAGAGCCATTGAATCTTACGAGGAGTTCCTGGAGCTCATGGACCATGATGTGTATGACGAAGAGCTTGTTCTGGCTCAGATCAGATCCTGCAGAAATGCACAGCGTCTAAAAACCATGCCGATAGATTTCGACCTTACCCTGATTGATTCACTTATCAATACCCGCTATGCGGATATACGCCCGGTGGTATCGGGCGATGGCACAAAAATGGCTTTTATGACCAAATTGCCATTTTTTGATGGAGCCTTCTATACCGAAAAGAGGGAGGATGGCTGGTCCTATCCCCAGATCATAACACAGTCCATGGGATTTGATAAGAATGTATATCCGGTTGCACTTTCCTACGATGGAACCGAGATGATCCTCTATTATGATGACGATTACATCGGAAATCTTTATTACAGCCGGATGGAAGATGGCTTTTGGAGCCCAGCAGTCAAAATGGGCGAAAATATATCCACCAAATACTGGGAATCCCATGCCTGTTTCAGCAAAGATGGACAGCTCCTCTATTTCACCAGTAACCGGAAGGGTAGTCATGGCGGACTCGATATCTACCTGTCTGAGAAGCAAGCCAGCGGGAAGTGGGGACCGCCCGAAAATCTGGGGTCCACCATCAACTCCCGCTACAATGAGGAATGCCCCTATATCAGTGAAGATGGACAGGTCCTCTATTTCAGCTCCTATGGCCATTACAACATGGGAGGATATGACATCTTCTACTCCAGGAAAAACGCGGATGGTACCTGGGCAGAACCCGTCAATACAGGTTACCCCATCAATACAACGGACGACGATCTCTATTTCCAGCCCTTCAACAATGGCAATACAGCCTATTACTCCGTATACAGCCCCCGTGGCATCGGACGCCACGACATCTATTACATAAACATTTATTCGCTTAACAATCCCAGGTTTTACTACGTAAGGGGCAATCTCAGTACCGAAGACGGAAGTATCGATTCCACCCGGATGCTTATCTATGTAATCGATACCGACAGCGGCGATACACTCCTTTACACAAATCCTACTGAGGAGGGAGCATTCGCCTTCCAGCTGAAACAGGGAATCTATGAACTCCATTTCAGCGGTGAAGGTTATGAAGAGCTGATCAGACCCCTTCAAATTACAATAGCTTCGAATAAAAAGGGGATCGCCCTGAACGACGATATGGTACTTTCTTTGCTTAAAGAGGAAGGCGAAGCTAAAGAAGAGGCTGAGGTGTTTGAGGGCGAAGAGAGCCAGATAAAACTTAAGGAAACTCAGTTCGAAGAGGTGGCAGGAGTAGCACTTGTTGTTCCGGTAATTGCACCCAGGGGAAGTACCATTGTGGTAAGAACCTACCAGGATAGTGTACTGATCAGCACGGATACCGTGGTGACAGAAAGACGTAAAACAAATCTGCAGATTGTTCCATTACCTGGCAGCAGTGTGGTGGAGCTGGAACTGACCGATAAGGAGGGTAACATTCACCGGAACAGTGTGATTGTGATGGGGAGCGCAGTTGTGGCAGATGCCATTCAGGAGGAAGGAGTACTGGAGGATCCCGATGAGCAGGAGATAAGTCCGGATCATCCCCTCAATGAAGATCCGGTGGGAATCATGCTTCTGGAGTTGCAGGATGCAACTGAAGGTAGCCTGAACAACATACTGATGGACCTGAATCCTGAGAAAGAAGGAATTGACAGTGAGCAGGACTTGTTCAAGCACCTCTATATGCAGGCCGACACTCAGGGTCTTGACCCTGAAGAAGTTGACCTGCTGCTGGTTGAAATCCTGGCGGATGGGGATGCTGAGCTGCTGCTACAGCAGCTGAAAGAACAATCCTTTGTTCCCTTGAAAACCTATCTGGAAGAGTTGGACCTGGAAGCTGAAGGCATCCAGAGCTCAGAAAACTTACTCAGGCACCTGGAAGAGGTGGCCAAAGCCAGGGGCTTTACCATGGAAGAAGTGAGGGAAGCAATGCTTGACAGCCTGGAGCAGCCGCTTGAGGTTTGCAAGCTCTATGAAGACTTGCTACAAAGCAGTGATGGGACCGCCAGGGAGATCCTGGAATCCCTTGATCTTCGTGAGAAAGGAATATATACTGTAGACCAGTTAATTAGTCTGATTTCCAAGGAACTGGAAGAAAGAGGAGTTAGCAAAAAAGAGCGAGAACAGATATTAAAAGAACTGTTTGGGGAAGAGGATGGCGGGAGCGCGTCCCCGGAAAGTAAAATGGCATGGCCCCTGCTGGTGCTATTTGCTTTTGCAGGAGCCGGACTCATCTGGTTTATCATCGCCTGGTGGAGGCGACGTGAAAAGGGGGGGGGACAGGAGGATTAATCACGTATTTTATGGGAATCTCTGGTCCCCATTTTTATTGTACTGTCAATTAAATTTTTAAATTTGTAATATACACGCTAAATCCACCCAAAATGAGAAGGCTATTCTTGCTCACAACTTTTTGTCTTCTATCCTCCCTTATCATTGCCCAAAACGTAAAGGTCGACTTTAACGATGGCGAATTCTTTCTTGCTGAAGAGGATTACGAGGAAGCTCTTTATGCCTTCGGAAAAGTGTATAACAAGGGATACCAGGACAATGCATACATCAACTATCGAATGGGCTTATGCCTGATCAATATTCCCGGCCGAAAAACGGAATCGATCCCCTACCTTGAGAAGGCTGAACAAAGCATATCCACCAATGTGAAGGAAGGGAAATTTGATGAACAGGATGCTCCCCCTGATGCTCTTCTGTACCTGGGTAATGCTTACAGGATCAATATGGAAATTGACAGAGCCATTGAAAAATACAATGCATTTGCCAAATACATCGATCCCAAGGATGTATATCTGCAGGCCTATGTGGACCAGCAGATCGTTGCCTGCGGAAATGCGCTGGTGGGCACTGCCAGTCCTGTTGAAATAAGTATTGGAAACCTGGGACAGCTCCAGGAGACCCACTCCTCAAGATACAATATGCAGGTGTCGGGCGACCTTCAGACCATGGCTTTCATGGGAAAAAATCCATTTTACAATGGAATCTACGTAGCAGTCAAGAAGGGTGAGGTATGGGCCAAACCCAGGAATATAACCCCATCAGTTGCCTCCGATGGAAATATGGATGTGGTCGGCTTGTCCTACGATGGGCTTAAGATGTTGCTTGCTGTTACAGATCAATTTACAAGCAATATATATGTATCGACCTACGAGAATAAACGTTGGAACCCGGCTGTCTCCCTGGGCAAGCCTATCAACTCCAAGTATTATGAGGCACAAGCCTGCTTCTCGCCCGATGGCACATCGATTTACTTCTCAAGTAACCGCCAGGAATCCATGGGAGGAATGGATATTTTCCGCAGCGATCAGCAGGAGAATGGTACATGGGGAGAGCCTGTTAACCTGGGGCCTGCCATCAATACCATATTAAGCGAGGAAGCCCCAACCATGAGTCCGGATGGGAAGCGGCTCTATTTCAGTTCGCAGGGTCACAGTACTATGGGAGGATTCGATGCTTTCTATTCGGAGTTGCTTGCTGATGGCAGCTTTCACAATGTTCCTGTAAACCTGGGTTATCCACTGAACAGCTCCGATGATGACTACACCTTCTCACCGGAGGCGATAAGTGAAGAGAATAGTTCCTTCATTTTTACACATGGGAAAATAGCGGAATATGATCTCTTTAAATTTGAGATGATAGCTCGCGACCAGGTCCCGGTTCCGGTAAGCATGGATGAAATAGAGGTCCTTGAAGAGGTCCTTGAAGAAGTAGTGGCAGAGGAGATTCCGGAACCCGAAGTCGAGGCAACACCGGAGAAATACTACCTGAGGCCCATCTACTTTGCATTTGACAGCTATACACTTTCCAAAGATGGCATGGCAAAACTGGATATTCTCAGCTCCATCCTGGAGATGCATCCAAGCCTGCAGCTTGAAATTACAGGCTACACCGATGCCAAGGGCGCCTTTGACTACAATCAGCGCCTCTCGGTTAAGCGTGCAGAATCAGTATACAAGTACTTGATACTTAATGGAATTGGCAAGAGCCGCATGAAGGTAACAGGGATGAGTGAAAATGAACCTGTTGCGAGGAATACCACCAGGGATCAAAGAGATGCCCCCGATGGCAGGATGTTGAACCGGAGGGCCGAGTTCAAGGTGAGCCTCATTGAGGGTGTGATAATCGAAATGGAAAAAGTGGAGGTCCCAGACCATTTGAAGCTGGATGAGTAGTTCCCTAATCCTGAAAGGTATGAGTAGACACCTGTTTTTGTCCTTAGTATTGTGCATGTTTGCATTAAGCCTGATGGCGCAGACCACAGAGGATGTTTTCTATGATGCTGTCTATTTTTACGAAGAGGAAGAAGATTTCCAGGAGGCACGATACCTGTATTATGAGGTTCTAAGCAAGGAGCCCAATAATACCAATGCCAAATACTTAATTGGCATGTGCTACAACAACATCCAGGGAGAGGAGCACAAAGGGATTCCCTACTTCATAGAGGCCACCCATAGCATCACTTCGAAATACAAAAAGAACAAGTACACTGAAAAAAGGGCCCCGCACCACAGCTGGTTCTACCTGGCAGAGGCCTATAGCAAAACCAACCAGATGGATGAAGCTCTTGAGGCCCTGAATACTTTCAAGGAGCTGAAAGACTTTGGTTCCAAATACAATGCACGGATCACTGATGAAGCCGTTCTGGCAGTTGAAAGAGCCAAGATTATCAAGGATGCTGCAATTAATATCCGGGGACTCTATTTCAATGAGCCTATCAACAGCAGCTCCGATGATTACAACGGAGTGATCTCCGGTGATGGCAGGATGATGGTCTGGGCCAACACCAAGACTTTTTATGAGGCGGTCTATATGTCGGCCCGGGCAAATAATCAATGGGGAGTTCCCGAGCTCATCACACCTCAGATTGTATCGGACGGCAACCTTCTGCCTGCGGGCCTCTCTTTCGACGGCACTAGTCTGCTGCTGGTTAAAAGTGACAAAAGGGATAATACCGATATCTGGATAAGCCACTATAATGGCACCATCTGGGGTCCGGCCGAACCCATCGAGGGAGAAATCAACTCCGGCTCCAACGAGGATCACGCCTCTTTTAGTCCGGACGGACGAACCATCTATTTCTCCAGCGACCGGCGTGGTGGAGAGGGAGGTCTTGATCTTTGGTATTCTGACAGGCAGAGAGACGGCGAATGGGGCAAGCCGGTAAATATGGGCGATCAGATAAATTCGGATAAGGATGAGACCTCAGTCTTTATTGCGCCCAGTGGAGAACGCTTAATATTTGCCTCCAAGGGACACTTTAACATGGGGGGATATGATATCTTCAGATGTGAACTGGAAGAGAATACCACCTGGTCACAGCCCACCAATATAGGATATCCCCTGAACACCACCAGTGATAATACCTTTTACGTGCCCATCAACAACGGAATGCAGGCCCTCTATACCCGATTCACCAATGAGGCCATCGGGAAGCGGGATCTGTGGTACGTGGAAATTCTCGATGCGGAAGATTTTGTGGCTGAAGGACTCACCCTCTCGGTGGATCCTCCCGAAATTAGCCAGAAGGATTTCGCCATCATACTGGTGAACAATGAAACCGGCGAAGAGATCGAAGTGCTCTACGACGCTGCTACAGACTCTTTTAAGGCACTGGCAGGCGAGAAATCAAGCTATAAGGTAATCTCCTATAAGCAGAAGTAGCGTGAACATCCTGGAGAATAATACCATCTCCCTCAGAGCTCCTGAACCTGAAGACCTGGATTTGCTCTATATCTGGGAGAACGAGCCATCCATCTGGCAGGTAAGCGGTACCCTCACCCCTTTCTCAAGGTATATATTGAAACAATACCTCGAACATGCAGGAAAAGATATCTACCAGGCAAAACAGTTGAGACTGATGATCCAGTTGAAGAGCAATCACCGTCCCATTGGCGCTGTTGACCTCTTTGACTTTGATCCACACCACCGGCGCGCAGGCATTGGAATTCTGATTGCTGAACACTCAGACAGAAGGCAGGGATATGCAAGGGAAACATTGGAGACCATGAGCAGCTATTGCTTTGATGTGCTTCACCTGCACCAGGTCTACTGCAACATCGCAGCAGCCAACAGTGCAAGCATCAAGCTGTTTAAAGAGGCGGGCTTCGATGAGTGCGGAAGAAAGAAGGAGTGGCTCTTTGATGGGAGCAGTTACGAAGACGAACTTCTATTCCAAAAAGTTAAGCCTTAGAGGGAAACTATTAAGGATTCATAAGCGGGAATCTCCTTCAGGAAAGTAATTTTTTCCGTCTCAAAATCAATCAGACAGCAATAGTGTTTCAGTCCGTTCGTTACGATCAGGTAACTCACTTTAAAGGCCAGGTTGTAACGCGCCACCTGGTCGAAGCTAGCCTGGCTGATTTTTACCTCCGGCGCCTTGCACTCCACCAGCAGAGCAGGATGGCCGGCCGGTTTATGCACCAGGATATCACACCTGCGGGAGAGCTTGTTCAGTTTCAGTGAATATTCGGTCATGATCAGCGAGGCCGGGAATCCCTTCTCCTCCACCAGGTAGCGGGCAAATCGCTGCCGTACTTCCTCCTCCGGGGTGAGCTTTACAAAGCGTTTTCTATAAACATCCAGCACAAAACGCATCTCACCCTCGGTCCTGTACCTGAAATCATATGCCGGAAGATTCAGTTTTCGCATGAAATGGATTATCTTCGCATTGGATCACAATGTAACAAAGTTCGAAGGAAAAATTGTGTTGGGGTCCTGAATTTGAGGCTTATGAAGACAAAAAAGGAAATTATTGAAAATTGGCTCCCCCGCTATACAGGCGTTGAGATAGCTGATATTGGGAAGCATGTTTTACTTACAAACTTTCAGGGCTACCTGGACGAGTTTTGTGCCATAGGTAACACAAAGGTGGTGGACCGCAAAGTGGCCATGCCATCGGCCACCTTCAACGGGATTACCATGATAAACTTTGGAATGGGAAGTGCCAATGCAGCCACGGTCATGGACCTGCTGTCGGCCGCCAATCCCAAAGCAGTGCTGTTCCTGGGAAAATGCGGGGGACTGAAAAAGAAGAATGAGCTGGGCGATTTCATCCTGCCCATCGCAGCCATACGTGGCGAAGGAACCTCGGACGACTATATGCCCCACGAGGTACCTGCTCTTCCCTCCTTTAACCTGCAAAGGGCCGTATCCACTACCATCCGGAACCTGGGTATGGACTACTGGACAGGAACGGTTTACTCCACCAACCGGCGGGTATGGGAGCATGATAATAAATTCAAAAAGTACCTGAGGCAGGTGCGGAGTATGGCCATTGATATGGAGACCGCAACCCTGTTCACCGTAGGATTTGCCAATGAGATCCCTACGGGAGCACTTTTGCTGGTTTCGGACCAACCCATGATACCGGAGGGTGTCAAGACCCAGGCAAGTGATAAAATGGTCACCGAGAATTTTGCAAAAATTCACCTGGAGATCGGAATTGAATCGCTGCATGAGATCATCGACCACCGTGAATCGGTAAAACACCTGAAATTTTAAGTAGTTTTGGCAATGACCTACGAGCAGTTAATCGGCGACCTGAAAAACAAGGTCTACAGACCGATTTATTTTCTGTGGGGAGATGAACCCTACTACATCGACCTGGTAAGCTCCTTTATTGCAGGAAATGTACTTAGCGAAGCGGAGCAGAGCTTTAACCAGTCTGTCTTGTATGGAAAGGACTCCGAGGCCGGACAGGTATCGGACACGGCACGCAGGTTCCCTATGATGGCCTCTCACCAGGTGGTGGTGCTCAAGGAGGCCCAGGACATGAAGGGCTTTGCGGACCTGCTCCCCTACGTGGAAAACCCCCAGCCCTCTACCCTGCTGGTGATCAACTACAAGTACAAGAAACCCGATAAACGACAAAAAATATTCAAGTTACTGGAGAAACAGGCTGTCTGGTTCGAGTCCAAAAAAATGTACGACAACCAGGTACCGGGGTGGATTGCCGGCTATGCCTCCAGGCAGAATTACCGCATGGAGCCCAAGGCGGCGGCCCTGCTGGCGGAGTTCCTGGGGAGTGATCTTTCTAAAATTGTGAACGAAGTTGAGAAGCTGACGGTAGCCATTGGAAAGAAGGGCGAGACCATCACTCCTGCTCTGGTAGAGAAACACATAGGCTTTAGCAAGGATTTCAACCAGTTTGAGCTGCAGGATGCACTGGGCAGGCGGGATGTACTAAAGGCCAACAGGATCATTAATTATTTCGCCGAGAATGAGAGAAAATATCCTTTTCCCCTGACCATTATCTCGCTCTATTACTTCTTCTCCAAACTGCTCCTTTTCCACTACAGCAAGGACAAAAGTAAACAGAACCTGGCTGCCACACTTAAGGTCAATCCCTTCTTTATTAAAGACTACGAAGCTGCAGCCAGGCGTTACTCGGCTGCCAAGTTGGTGGAGATCATCTCTCTCTTACGTATCTACGATATGCGCTCCAAAGGATACGAAGGAAACACCACTCCCACAAAGGAGTTAACCCGTGAGCTGATCTTTAAAATTCTCCACACTTAATCCTTCTTATTGTGATTACCCTGATAATTGTGATCATTACCGTTCTCACCTCGGCGGCTGCCTTCAGGCGACAGGAGCTCTTCCACAGGCCGGATCTCTCCCCTGCCCGCATCGTGCATAAT
>JAUVIT010000347.1 GCA_030592605.1 Bacteroidota bacterium | reverse complement strand
ATCCACCTGGAGTCGGAAGACCAGCTTCCATGTGCCGGTCTGAAGGTTCCGGGCCTGTACAGCTCATCCGAATCGATTTTGTTGATTACTCCGGAAGCAATGTCGAGCAGGTAGAAAGTCCTGCCATTGTCCACATAGGTGAGCTTTTTACTATCGGGCGACCAATTGATCTCGCTGTAAAAACCTGTCCCCATTAAAGAAAGAGCCCTGGCCTCACCCCTGCCATCCTGCGACATGATATGCAGGCCATATTCGCCTGAGGCATCTGAGAAGAAAGCCACCTGTTTGCCATCGGGCGACCAGGCCGGGAATTTTTCATGCACACCGGTGGTCAGGGTCAGGTTCCGGGGATCGCCCTTATCGGCCGGCACGGTAACAACCTCTCCCCTGAAATCAAACACGGCCCGTGCCCCTGAGGGCGAAATATCTGCCCAGCGGATGTACTGGTCCCCCTTTACATAACGGGGACGAAGCTCAAGCAAATCTGCCGCAATTCCGATGGTCAGTTTCTCATACGCTGCACTTTGTGTATCAAAGGTATGCAGGTAGCCCTCGTGTTCGAAGATAATCTGACTGTTATGATGAGAGGCGCTTACAATGGGAAAGTAGGCAAACTGTGTCAACTGCCTGACTTCCCTGGAACCGGTATTGTAGGTGAAAAGATTAAACTCTCCGTTCCTGTCGCTAAGGAAGTAGATCAGATCGCCGATCCACATAGGATTTATATCGTTGCAACCCCCTTCAGGTTTGGGGATTTCCACCTTTGAATGGTCCTCAAATGAAAAAATCCATAGCGTGGACATGGTGCCCCCGCGGTAATTCTTCCACATCCTGAATTTATCACTGATGGGCGTATAGACCATGGAGCTTCCATCGGGGGAGTAGCAGGCATGGTAGGCATTGGGGATTACCAGTTTCTCAGGGAATCCTCCTTCCAGCGGGACTGTGAAGAGTTGCAGAAACCTTCCCGTATGAACGGTCCGCGCAGAGAGAAACAATACCTTTCCCCCATCGGGTGTAAATCCCGCTACCCGGTCGGCAAGAGGGTGCCAGGTAAGCCTCTGAGGAATTCCCCCCTCCACCGGAAGCAGATATACATCTGTATTACCATCGTACTCAGCGCTGAATGCAATATGCTTTCCATCGGGCGAAAAATGGGGTCTCGATTCGACTCCTTCACTCACCGTCAGCCGCCTGGGCAGCGATCCGTCCAGCTCTGCCACCCAGAGATCGTTGGCATAGATAAAAGCGATGTGATCCTGACTGATGGCCGGCTGTTCCATCAGCCTGGTATCTGTTGGATCGATCCCTTTGAGGATCATAGTAGTCATTCCAAGCACCAGTGAAAGTGCTGCGATTAATCCTGCTTTTTTCATACTCCAATTTAGTGATTCCCAAGTTTACAATCTCATTTATCACATATTTAGTGTTGATTACGTGATATATTTCACATAATTGGCACATATTGTCTAAAAACAGGTATTATGAAAGTATACAGCATCAGCAAATGGGCCTTCCGGGGGATTTGCCTCCTGATCCTGATCTTTCCTGTTTCTCGTCACTGGAAATTGCTTACTACCGGCAGCCGCACCACCGGGACTGTAACACAGTATACAGCCAGGATCGTGAAAGATATCATGGGTGAGAGGAATCTTGTTCAGGCCAGTGAAATTGAGTTCATGGTGGATGGGGCAGTCCAAAAGACATATGGGCCGAAAAACTATGAATATGACACGGGACGCACCCTGAAGGTATTCTATATGCGGAAAGATCCTTCCGATAATTGCATTGCCACCTTTTCGGGATTCTACATGAGCAACTATACCATTCTTCCCATTATCCTGATCACGGTCTGGTTAGCCTTCTACCTTTCATTTAACAACTACCACAAGCGGATGAAAATGCCCTCAGGTCGCCCCTCACGTAAGACACCGCCCACGCATAAACTATCCTAGACTCCCGTAGGCTCCCAAAAGCTCCCGTCTTAGTGAAACCGGTTGGCAGCGTGTTTATCTGAACCGGGATCCAGCAGCGATGCGGATTCCATATCCAGAAATATCCAGGCATCCTCATGTTTGGTAAGAATCGAAGCCGGAATAAGCGGTGAAACTGCCTCCTCAAGACTATTTTTTACAGCCCTTGCTTTCCTGGTATCGGGTACCGTGCAGATAATGGTTTTTGATTTCATAATCTGTCGGATCGACATGCTGATCGCCATCTTGGGAACCTCCTCCAGAGAGGAGAACCAGCCCTCTCCCATCTGTTGTCGGCGACAGTCCATATCAAGTTCCACTTTCAGGAAGGGCTCTTCAGTATTGAAATCTGCCGGCGGGTCATTGAAGGCCAGGTGGCCATTTTCGCCGATCCCCACAAAAGCCACATCCACTTCTAGCTTCCCGATGATTGCTCCCAGTCGGGCGCACTCCCCTTCAGGATTGGCCTCTCCATCAATGGCATGAAAAGCGGCAGGCGACACCAGCTCCACAAAACGCTCCTTCAGATATTTTCGGAACGATGCAGGATGTGTTTCAGAGATGCCAATGTATTCGTCCAGGTGAAACACCGTCACCTTCGACCAATCAACTTCAGCTTTCACCAATTTGCCGAGCATCTCAAACTGAGAGGCGCCGGTGGCCACAATGATGGAGGCTGAGCCTTTCTCCGCAATGGCATCATTGATATACTTTACTCCTTTTTCAGCGGCTGCAGCACCCATTGCAACCTTGTTCTCTAATACACTCACTTCCATGTAAACGGGGATTAAGATTCAAGTAAAGTTACAAAATTTCATTCCCCTCTACCAACCCTTCGCCCGAAAAGCTGCCTGGATCTCACGGGTAATGGGTCCGGGAGTGCCATTACCGATCTTTTGTCCTTCCACCGATACCACGGGACTTACATCATTGGTTGTATTGGTAAGGAACATTTCGTCGAATTCGTAGAGACGATCGGCCT
>JAUVIT010000323.1 GCA_030592605.1 Bacteroidota bacterium | reverse complement strand
TTAATGGCAATGAGCTTGCCTATAATTATTCACTTGTGAAGAATTTAAGCAAGCGAATGCTATTAACGAATAAGAAATTACACCGTCGCCTTATAATATTCGCGGTTCAGTCGTGCAATGTTTGTCAGGGTGATACCCTTGGGACACTCAGCCTCACAGGCCCCGGTGTTGGTGCAATTGCCAAAACCAAGTTCATCCATCTTTACCACCATCTTAAGTACACGATCTTCAGCTTCCACATTTCCCTGGGGAAGCAGAGTAAGGTGTGATATCTTAGCTCCGACAAAGAGCATGGCAGAGGCGTTTTTGCAGGCAGCTACACAGGCTCCACAACCTATGCATGCAGCGGCATCCATTGAGAGGTCTGCAAACTTTTTGGCCACCGGGATGCTATTTGCATCAGGTGCACTCCCCGTATTAACAGAAACATAGCCTGCCTCCTGGATAAGGGTGTCAAATGCGGATCTGTCCACCATCAGGTCTCTGATCATAGGGAAGGCGCGGGCACGCCAGGGTTCTATAACGATGGTATCGCCATTTTTAAACTTACGCATGTGAAGCTGACATACAGTGATGAGTGAGTCAGGACCATGGGGTCTTCCATTGATATACATTCCGCAGGCGCCGCAGATTCCTTCTCTGCAATCGTCATCAAATACAATGGGCTCCTCATCTTTGGCAACTAACTCTTCATTAAGGACATCAAGCATCTCAAGGAATGAGCTATCGGGTGAGACATCCTTCAGTTTGTAGTTCACAAACTTCCCCCGGGTATTGGGATCTCTCTGCCTCCAGATTTTCAGTTTCAGATTCATGGCAATTCTTCTGTTATTTGTAATTTCTTTGTTTTACTTCGATGAATTTAAAGTCAAGGGCTTCTTTATGAAGCTTTGGATCCTTCTCTTCACCAGTATATTCCCATGCGGCCACATAGGTGAAATCTTTGTCATTTCGAAGTGCTTCTCCTTCCTCGGTCTGGAACTCCTCCCTGAAGTGGCCCCCACACGATTCCTCCCTGTTCAGTGCATCTATGGCCATCAATTCTCCCATTTCCAGGAAGTCGGCCAGCCGACTGGCCTTCTGCAATTCGGGATTCAAATCATTTAACTCACCCGGAATCTTCACATTGTTCCAGAAGTCCTCTTTTAAGTCCCTGATCTCCTCACGGGCATTCTGTAGACCCTCGGCATTCCTGGCCATTCCCACATAATTCCACATAATTTTCCCCAATCTTTTATGCAGTGTATCCACCGAATGATGGCCCTTCACAGCCATTAGCTTCTCCAATTGATCTTTCACTTCTGTTTCTGCAGCATCAAACTCGGGGGCATCTGTATTGAAGCGGGGTGTATTGATCTCCCCGGCCAGAAAGTTCTGAATGGTGTAAGGAAGAACAAAGTAGCCATCGGCCAGTCCCTGCATCAAGGCTGACGCTCCCAGGCGGTTTGCGCCGTGATCGGAGAAGTTCGACTCGCCCGTAGCATAAAGGCCAGGGATGGTGGTTTGCAGTTCGTAATCCACCCAGATCCCACCCATGGTATAGTGGATGGCGGGATAGATCATCATGGGTAACTCGTAAGGATTGTCATCGGTGATCTTTTCATACATCTGGAACAGGTTCCCATATTTGGCTTCAATCACATCCCTGCCCAGCCTTTGAATGGCATCTTTAAAATCGAGAAAAACAGCCAGTCCGGTAGCGTTAACTCCATACCCGGCATCGCACCTCTCTTTGGCAGCCCTGGAGGCCACATCCCGGGGAACCAGGTTCCCAAAAGCCGGATACCTGCGTTCCAGGTAGTAGTCCCTATCCTCTTCAGGAATATCCGAACCCCGTATCTCTCCCTTTTGAACCTTTTTTGCATCCTCTATATTATTAGGAACCCAGATGCGCCCGTCATTTCTAAGACTCTCACTCATAAGAGTCAGCTTTGACTGCGCATCGCCATGGACCGGGATACAGGTGGGATGGATCTGAACAAAGCTGGGATTTCCAAAGAGCGCACCTTTCTTATAACATTGCCAGGCAGCACTTGCGTTTGCGCCCATGGCCATGGTGGAGAGGAAGAATGTGTTCCCGTAGCCACCCGAAGCCAATACAACTGCATGTGCACTAAATCTTTCCAGTTTACCTGTGACTACATCCCTGCCAATAATTCCCCGGGCTACGCCATCCACAATCACCAGGTTATACATCTCCATTCGGGGATACATCTCCACATTGCCCTTCTTAATCTGCCTGCTCAGAGACTGGTAGGCGCCCAGCAGCAACTGCTGCCCTGTCTGTCCCCTGGCATAGAAGGTCCTGGAAACCAGGGCTCCTCCAAATGAACGATTGTCAAGAGTTCCTCCATATTCACGGGCAAATGGTACACCCTGTGCCACACATTGATCAATGATATCGTTACTCACTTCGGCAAGCCTGTAAACATTGGCCTCCCTGGAACGGTAGTCCCCTCCCTTAATGGTATCGAAGAAGAGGCGATAGATGCTATCTCCATCATTCTGATAGTTCTTGGCCGCGTTAATTCCTCCTTGTGCAGCAATGCTGTGCGCACGACGGGGACTGTCCTGGTAGCAAAAAGATTTTACCTTAAAGCCCATCTCAGCCATAGAAGCGGCTGCAGAGGCTCCTGCAAGACCTGTTCCCACCACGATCACATCAAGTTTACGCTTGTTAGCCGGGTTGTCCAGGTTTTGATTGGATTTGTAGCTGGACCATTTATCTGCCAATGGTCCGTCAGGTACGCGGGATTGTAGCTTAGCCATATTAAGTATTTGTTGTGTTTACTTGAAGTAGATCATCAGGGGGATAAGGGTGAACCCTCCCACAATAACCACTGTATAAAGTGTGGCCAGGGCCTGTATGATTGCTGTATATTTCTTATTATCGATCCCCAGTGTCTTAAAGGCAGACTGGAATCCATGGATCAGGTGAAATCCCAGGAAAATAAATGCAGCGATGTAGAAAATCACATAGGGCAGCATTTTAAACTTATCCAGCATTTCAGTGGCAAAATCGTGGTAGAAGACCCCATCCACTTCAATCTCTATGGCGTGACCAAGCTTGGCCTTGATATAGAAATTCGCCATATGGATCACCAGGAACACCAGATTAATTATAGCCGTATGGATCATAAACTTGGAGAAGAACGATGTGTTGGAGTAGTTGGCTTTGTTGTACCTCCTGGGTCGGGCAATCCAATTCTGGATCTGTAAGATCAATGCATAAATGATATGCAGAAGTATACCTCCAAACAGAACAATTTCAAAGATCTTGATCAGGATATTTGAACTCATAAAATGGGC
>JAUVIT010000314.1 GCA_030592605.1 Bacteroidota bacterium | reverse complement strand
CCAGCAATTTCGATGATCTGCTTCTGTACCTCATCGACAGAATAGTCAGGGTCCAGCTTTATTTCAAGGAAGGTATTTTCATGGGGGTAGGTCAACAGTTCTCTGACAAATTCGATGGGACATACCACATACCTGGAATCGTATTGCTGTTCAATGGCAAAGATGCCCGACGGGTAGATAAAATCCCTTCGAATGGACTCTTCGGGCTGAGCCATATTCATCTTTGCGGTTCGGTCGATGGTGTAGACAAACAGAGGATTAATAAAACTAAGTCCTACCTTCAGGCTATAGGCCACACCCTGCCCGACCACTGCATAGGCACGGTTCTCATCTTTCAACTTCATGGAGCCATCGTAGATCATTGAATCGAGCCCCGTTACCTCACGGAAGTGATCATCCACCCCTTTGATGGTGGCAATGTGCTGTTTATCGCCGTATAGCAATAACACATTTTCTTCCAGTACTTCTGAAAGTGCTAATACTCCGGGCAGAGCCCTCAATGCGTCATTTAAATCCGGATCGGAAGTAAAGGTTTTACCTTCAGCAGCTGAGATCTTGATATCAGGATCAAAGGAGTTAAAAAGCGACTTCACCACCGAATCAAAGCCATTGAATACGGAGAGTACAATGACCAGCGCCATGGTTCCAACGGTGACACCCAGAATTGAAATGCCAGAAATGATGTTAATGGCGTTTTGGGATTTTTTGCCCAGAAGGTATCGCTTGGCTATATAGTATGAGAGGTTCACTTCTTACACCTGACTATTAGTCCGGTTCCGGTTTCGTGTTCTCTTCTCACATCCGCTCTGTTCAGGCAATAGGATATGGGATAGGTGAGCAGGTAGTATATAGGAAGCAGGATCAGGAAGAGCTTACTGAAGTTAACCAGTTGAATGGGGTACTTCATGGAAAGTTTCCATGATATTTTCCCAGGCTTACCATAAGAGTATCGGATATGAATATCAGAAAAGCCAGCCTCCCTCAGTTTTTCATCTATATCTGCCACGCCATATCCATCTCTCACATGCTCGTCAATAAAAGACTCTTCATGGTGGCGGTGCACATCCGATCCACCCTGATCGGATGGGGTTGAAATTAGCAATACACCCCCTGGTTTCAAACCCTTGTAAAAACGTTGAAACACAGTCCGGTCCTCTTCGATATGCTCCATTACGTCCACAGAAAGAATAAGGTCATAGTCCTCTTTTGCTTCCAGTTTGGTCAGATCGGCAAATTTAAAATTCACCCGCTCCTTCAATCCAATGGAGGAGAAAAAGGCGTTACAATCATCTACCTGCTCCTGTTTAATATCCAGACCAGAGATGTGGGCTGGTGGAAATTTTTTGGACAGGTAGTAAACATATTGACCAAATCCCGATCCTGCGTCGGCAATTTGATCAGGAGAAAAGCCCTCCTTTTTCAGCTGACCCAATTCACGGCGAACGTGCCAGGAGCGCAGAAGCAACAGGTCCAGTAACCTGTAGAACAACTTTCTGAGCATGGGAGTGCTATTGAATACTTTACCAAGGCTGCGCTTGATGGGGTCGTATTGCATTTCTATTCATTTAAGAGATTTTCGATGCGGTCGATATAATCGAGCGAATCGTCCAGGAAAAAAGCAAGCTCAGGGATATGCCTTAGCTGGTTTCTAAGCCTTATACCTATCTCTTTTCGGAAGAGACCTGCTTTGTCGGAGATGGCTTGAAGTGCTTCTTCTGCCCCGTCTCCTGGAAATATACTGAGGTAAATTTTAGCTACGCCCAGATCGGGGCTAATCCGGACCACTGTAACAGTGACCATTTTACCCCCGGTAAGCCCGGATCCGGTTCTTTGCAAGTATTCACCAAGCTCCTTTTGGAGCAACCTTGACACTTTATTCTGACGGGTTGTGGTCATGGTGGCAAAAGTACGTTTTTTCAATAACATTTTATAGTTTTGCACGATGGACACAGTATTAAGCGGAATCAGGTCGACCGGAAACCTGCACCTGGGAAATTATTTTGGAGCGGTTAAGAATTTTGTGAAGATGCAGCACGAAAACAGGTGTTACTTTTTTGTGGCTGATTATCATGCACTGACCACACACCCCACACCGGAGAATCTTCATAAAAACATTCGTACCGTAATTTCAGAATACCTTGCAGCGGGACTGGACCCCGAGGTGGCCACACTTTACATTCAAAGTGATGTGCCCGAGATTTCGGAGCTCTATCTTCTGCTAAACATGAATGCCTATGTGGGTGAGCTGGAACGTACCACCACCTTCAAGGATAAGATCAGGAAGCAACCGGAAAATATCAATGCAGGGCTTCTTACCTATCCAGTGCTGATGTGTGCCGATATTATCATTCACAATGCGGATAAGGTTCCAGTGGGAAAGGATCAGGAGCAAAACCTGGAGATGGCCCGCAAGTTTGCCAGACGCTTTAACCACATGTACGGAGTGGAGTATTTTAAGATGCCAGAACCCTACAATTTTGGGGAGGAGCTGGTCAAAGTCCCTGGTTTGGATGGAACAGGGAAGATGGGAAAAAGTGAAGGAAACGGGATCTATCTTTCAGACGAACCTTCGGCGATCAGGAAAAAGGTCATGCGGGCGGTAACCGATGCGGGCCCTCAGGAGCCTAATTCTCCTATGACAGAGCCTATTGCCAACCTTTTCTATCTCCTTGATTTGCTTTCCACTCCCGATACGGTACAGCATTTTCGAGACAGTTACAACAATTGCACAATTCGATATGGGGATCTGAAGAAGCAACTGGCCGAGGATGTAATCACCTTTACCACACCCATACGTGAACGGATCAATGACATCCATAACGACTCCGAGTATCTGAGGAAGGTGGTAAAAATGGGCGCAGAAAAGGCACGCGAGAGTGCATCCAAGACCGTTCGCGAGGTCCGCGAAATTATCGGTTACAAGCCTTTTTAAACAAACCCTCGTATCAGCAGCAGATACTTCGGATTTCAGTATATTGCATTTTGGCCTACATAAACTTGCTGCAAATGACCACCGAAAACAAAAATCCCCGCCTGCTTATCAGGGCAATGAAACTGAATGCATCACTTTTCCTTCCCCTCTTCCTGTTGATCCTGATTACCTCCATGGCTTGTTCAAGCTCAGAGGTATATATAGTCCGTGATGGTGTAAGCCAATGCGAAATAGTTATCCAGGCAGAAGCCGATTCTACGGTTCAAAAGGCCGCTCAGGAGCTTAGCACTTACCTGGCTAAAGTCTCAGGGGCTAATCTCCAGGTGGTTTTTTCGGAGAACCGGGATCCGGAACTGCATGCTGTTTTTTTAGGTGTAGTCTCCCATTCGGAAATAATGACCCCCCATACCATAGCTTATCACGTGGAGGAAAG
Organism: Bacteroidota bacterium; assembly: GCA_030592605.1. Taxonomy (GTDB): domain Bacteria; phylum Bacteroidota; class Bacteroidia; order Bacteroidales. The sequence continues at coordinate 4 of JAUVIT010000314.1, read as the reverse complement.
GGAT
>JAUVIT010000167.1 GCA_030592605.1 Bacteroidota bacterium | reverse complement strand
GCATTCGACCACTCTGCCATTCCTCCGGGCGCGAAATTAGTAAAAAAAAGCAATCTGAAGACGAATAAGTGGAAGATTATGGTTCTTTTTGAAGAAGGGATAGTTAAAACTGTTTAAATATTTACTTGACATTGGGAGATGTTAGTGGTGACGGACTATTCAGAGGAAATGGTCGAAAAACAAAGAATAGATTAGAATTGCCCGATTACGGTGTGGTATTTGGGGCGGTTTTGTGGAAAAACTCAGTATTTATCCACATTTCAGCGATTTTTTGCGGTGGTAACTTGTCAGGGTATGAGAAAAAATTATATTTGTATAGAATTTGGCTAGAAAAGTTAAGAAAACATTTTACTAACCCTTAAATTTTATTTACTATGAACAAAGCAGAATTAATAGATGCTATTGCTTCTGAGTCTAATCTGACTAAGGCAGATGCCAAAAGGGCTCTTGATGCTTTTATCACCACTACTACTAGTGCATTGAAGAATGGTACACGTGTTGCCCTTGTTGGATTTGGATCATTTTCAGTTTCTGAAAGAGGAGCCAGAACAGGCCGTAACCCCCAGACTGGTGCAGAGATTAAAATTAGTGCCAAGAAGGTTGTGAAGTTCAAAGCTGGAAGTGAGCTTAGTGACGCTGTCAAGTAAAAAAATTTGAACTGTATGATTAGGGAGCAATTTTGCTCCCTTTTTTTTTGCTTAATTTTGGAATATGGATCAATTGACACTGGATCTGATCACGCACATGTCTGGATGTGTAACCCAAAACCGCCTGGCTCTTTTTAAACAGGTTCTGGCCTTACGTACCAGATATATTACGGTCTTACTGGAAGATATCTATCAGTCTCAAAATGCCTCAGCAGTGCTTCGTACCTGTGATTGTACCGGAATCCAGGATGTACATATCGTTGAAGAACGTAATGAATATGACATTAATCGAGATGTAGCCCTTGGTGCTGATCAGTGGCTCTCTCTACACTACTATCATGAAGGGGAGAACAACGTATACAGGGCCATGAAGTCATTAAAGAAACAGGGATATCGAATTGTGGCCACTACTCCACACAAAGATGGGGCTACACCAGAGAACTTCGATCTACAGAAAGGAAAAGCTGCACTGATGTTCGGGACAGAGTTGAATGGATTAACCGACCGGGCCCTTGAACTTGCCGATGAATATATTCAGATTCCCATGGCAGGTTTTACAGAGAGCTATAATATTTCTGTTTCTGCAGCCATTACACTATATACACTACGGAAGCGTTTAGAGCTTTCATCCCTGCAGTGGAAGATAGGTGAGGATGAGCAAAATGAACTCTTGCTAACCTGGTTGCGTTCCACAATTAAAATGTCTGATCAGATTGAGAATAAGTTTATTAAAGATTATCATTCCGATTTTTAGTCTCCCCTTGCCTTTGATTTCCATAGTTTAGTTATCTTTGATAAACAGTGGCTTTCTATAGATAAGCCAATATCTTTGTTTGACAAAACGCTTTTGTGATGAATTGCATGATTATTGATGATGATACCCTGTCCAGGCGGATTATTGAAGAATTTATTCAAAAAACCGATGGTTTGGATTTGATATCTTCCAGCGGGGATCCTGTTGAAGGGATAAACCTTCTTCAGAAGCATGATGATATTCACCTGATTTTTCTGGATATCGAGATGCCGGAAATGACAGGTATCGAACTCCTCCACACATTAAAAAATCCTCCACAGGTCATTATTGTATCCTCCAAAGGAAAGTATGCTGTTGACTCCTATGAATATGATGTAACAGATTATCTGTTGAAACCTGTGGATTATGGCCGTTTTTTCAGGGCGGTGACCAAAGCATTCAAAAGGTTCGAGCAGATGACCGCCGAGCAGCTTGGCAAAGATGAGATCTTTATCAAGAAGAATGCCACCCTTGTTAAGTTAAAGTATGATGAAATTCTCTGGGTAGAGGCTCTTGAAAATTATGTGATATTCAACACTTTCTCAGATAAATACACCATTCATTTCACCATGAAGGCCATAGAGCAAAAGTTGCCGGCCAATAAATTTACCCGTGTACACCGCTCTTACATTGTAAATACCTCTTGTATCAATGTAATAGAAGATAACTCTGTAATTATAAAAGTGGAAGATGGTACTAAATCCATTCCCATCGGAAAATCTTACAAAGAGAAACTGATGCGGGATATCAACCTGATCATTAAGTAATCCATGATTTCCAACCGGCAGTTGTTTTTGCGGCATGTGGCGCAGACATCTGAATCTTCCCTTCAGTTCGAGATCGAACGAGCCGAAGGGATTTTCTTTTATGATAAAGCCGGGAAGGTTTACATTGACCTGGTTTCAGGAGTATCCGTTTCAGCCCTGGGTCATGGTCATCCGAAAGTAGTTGAAGCAGTAAAAGATCAGGCAGACCGTTATATGCATACCATGGTATACGGGGAGTTTGTACAATCGCCCCAGGTTGCATATGCGGAGTGGCTTACAGAACGCTTGCCCGGAAGCCTGGACAATGTTTATTTTGTGAACTCGGGTAGTGAAGCCATTGACGGGGCCATGAAGCTCGCGAAGCGTTCCACTGGAAGAGGAGACTTTTTCGCCTTTGAGAAGGCCTACCATGGGGGAACCCATGGAGCCTTGAGTATTCTTGGTGATGCTAAAGCTCGTTCAGGATACCTGCCCCTTTTACCAGGAATCAAACATATTTGCTTCAATTGCGAGGAGGACCTCAGCTTGATCCATAAGGGTCTTGCGGCAGTTATTGTGGAACCCATTCAGGCCGAGGCCGGAATCATTGAACCGGCAAGGGATTACCTGGCCCAGTTGCGGCTTAAGTGCGACGAGGTGGGAGCTTTGTTAATCTTTGATGAGATTCAGACCGGAATGGGTCGGACCGGAAAGCTGATGGCTTTTGAACATTATGATGTGATCCCTGATATTCTTTGTCTGGCCAAAAGCTTTGGAGGGGGAATGCCCCTGGGAGCTTTTGTTTCATCCAGGGAGCTGATGAGGCAGTTGACTTTTGACCCGCCACTGGGACATATTACTACCTTTGGGGGGCATCCTGTAAGTTGTGCTGCAGGCCTTGCTGCACAGAAGGTTGTCGAGGAAGAGGGATTAATGTTGAAGACAGTTGAAATTGAGCAGCGTTACCGCAGGGGATTGAAACATCCCTTCATACGAGGCGTGCGTGGGAAGGGTTTGTTCCTTGCCGTGGAACTGGAAAAGGGGGTGGATGTAAGCCGGTTCATTGCAAGGGCATTCGAAAATGGACTGGTGATTGATCAGTTTCTCTTTTCGAATAATTCTTTCCGGATTGCTCCTCCACTGATTATTTCAGAAAAGGAAGTGGAGGAGACCATCAACCGGGTGATTGCTACCCTGGATGGAATGCCCAAACACGATAATTGAATATTCTTCGTTCATTTAATGATATGGCCAGATTTGCTTTCATTTTTATCTCTTTTCTTATTCCCCTTTCACTTTCGGCCCAGGCACCGGATTATCTGGAATTAGTAAAAGCGGAAACCAGACTTCAGGTGCTGTTTAATCAGCTCTATTCCGACAGCCTGTCAGATAAGGAACTATACCTGGACACAATTCGGCGTGAATTTACTGAGTCGCTCTCCATGCAGGGAGCCATGGACTTTCCATGGAGCCGTCTTGACAAAATCGGGATTATCACTTCTGCGGATCAGAGATTACGAATATTCACCTGGCATATAGAGGATGACTACGATAACTTCCGTTATTTCGGATTTATCCAGGTGGGCATGAAGAAAGGTAAAAGCAAGCTGTATGAGTTGAAGGATAACGGCAAGCCCCAGAGGGGCATCATGAAGCTTGATCAAAGCACAGAGGATTGGTACGGAAAACTCTATTACCAGGTCTTGACAAACCAGTATAAACGTAAGACCTATTATACCCTGCTGGGTATGGATTTTAACAATGGGCGTTCCACCATCAAATGTGTTGAGGTGATGGCCATTCAGCGAAATGCCCCCCAATTTGTGAGATCGCTCTTTTTTAATGGCCGCGATAAGGTGGATCGCTTAGTCCTGGAATATTCCGACCAGGTGGCCATTTCGGTCAGATACAATCAAGGGGCAGATATGATTACCTTCGACCATCTGGTTCCCTTTCATCCCATTTATGAAAATAACTATGAATTCTATGGTCCAGATGGATCATATGACGGCTTAGAATTTTCGGGAGGATGGTGGAACTACCGTGAAGACATCGATGTCAGAAATCTGGACTGACATTCCGTCAGTTTATTGTCCTTGGCATATCATTTGACACATCCGTGATCAAACAGTAAAATCTAAAAATATATATAATGGCAAAAGGTAAGATTAATGTTACTACGGAAAATATTTTTCCCATCATCAAAAAATTCCTCTATTCGGATCATGAGATATTCCTGCGCGAACTGATATCCAATGCAGTTGATGCCACACAAAAGCTAAAAACACTGGCTTCGGTGGGTGATTATAAGGGAGAAATGGGCGACCTTACAATCAGGGTCGATGTAAACAAGAAGAAGAAGACCATAAGTGTTTCGGATGCAGGGATCGGGATGACCACAGAGGAGGTAAAGAAGTATATCAACCAGATAGCTTTTTCCAGCGCCGAAGATTTTATGGAGAAGTATAAGAATGAAAGCAACGCCATTATCGGACATTTTGGCCTGGGATTCTACTCCTCATTTATGGTATCAGATAAGGTGGAGATTGATACGCTGTCCTGGCAGGATGGAGCCAAGGGTGTTTCATGGAGTTGTGATGGCAGTCCGGAGTATAGTCTTGGGCAGACAGACAAGAAGGTGCGGGGTACCTCCATTACATTACATATCGATTCCGACAGTGAGGAGTTTCTGGAGGAGAACAAGATCAACGAACTGCTTAACAAATACTGCAAGTTCCTGCCGGTTGAGATTGCTTTTGGAAAAGAGAAGGAGTGGAAGGATGGAAAAGAAGTGGAGCTGGACAAAGACCAGATAATCAATGAGACCAAACCGCTCTGGACCCTTCCGCCTTCAGAAGTCAAGGAGGAGGATTACAACGAGTTCTACCGCAATCTCTATCCCGTTGGTGATGAGCCACTCTTTAATATTCATCTGAATGTGGACTATCCCTTTACCCTGACAGGGATTCTCTATTTCCCGGGTATCAAGAACAAAATTGAGATTCAGAAGAATAAGATACAGCTCTACAGCAACCAGGTCTTTGTAACTGATTGGGTTGAGG